>JASFPF010000254.1:0-3534 GCA_050116135.1 Deltaproteobacteria bacterium
TTGAGCATTTTCGGAATAAGAGGTTAGCTGAGTGAAGCGTTAAGAATCATAAACTGTTTGAGGGCCTTAGCCCGAGTTTTTATGATTCAGCGAAACGAAGCTGACGTCCCGGAAATGCTCACGGAGACCGGAAAATGGCTTGATGGCCACACGTTACTTTTTGAAGGAACTCCTGAGACACAACACTAGATAGCACAAAGCTTATCCTGCCGCAACGCATCCCATTCGCGGACCTTAAGGGCTGTTGCCCCAAAGGTCCTTGAAAGCTTGCCTGAAATCCTATATGAAAGGGCTGTGAAGGCGCAACTTGAAACCGAAGGTTTTACCTCACACAGCCCCCCTGCTGACCAGACCCAAGGGCACGCGTCCCCAAGGGAGGAAGGGCTCCTCTCAGATTCTGCCTTGAGAAAACAGGTCGAAAAGCTCAATCAGATTGGCATTGCCCTTTCCAGTGAAACCAACCTAGAAAAGCTCTTGGAGCTCATTGTCCGTGAGGCAAGGGCGTTTACCTGGGCAGATGCCGGTAGTCTGTACATCTTGGACCAAGGCATGCTTTACTTTCATGTGGCGCAAAACGACACCCTAAAACGCAGGACGGACACTCCTCCGGGTTTCAAACCCTATCCCCTTGCTCTGTCAAAAGAGAGCATCGCGGGCTATGTGGGCATTACAGGAGAAATCCTAAACATAGAAAACGTTTACAACTTACCTGAGACCGTACCCTACAATTTCAATCCTGACTTCGATCTGCGCAACGACTATGTGACCAAATCCATGCTGGTTGTCCCCATGAAAGATCGGGAGGGACATAGCCTGGGCGTTCTCCAATTGATTAATGCCACGACCGAAACAGGCCTTGTGGTGCCCTTCCAAAAATCAGTGGAACACCTTGTCATGTCTCTGGCGTCACAGGCCGCCGTAGCCATCCGCAATGCCAAATTGATTGCCAATATCAAGGCCCTGTTTGACGCCTTGATTCGGTATTCCGCGTCAGCCATCGACGCTCGAAGCCCTCACACAGCGGGTCATTCAAGGCGCGTGGCCGCTTATTCAGAGACCATGGCTAAGGCGATTAATGATGAAACCACGGGCCCCTTTCGAGACGTTTTCTTTACACCCGAGGAGATGGAAGAGGTCAGTTACGCGGCATGGCTTCATGATATCGGCAAGATCGGTGTCCCGGAGCAGATCTTGGACAAGGAGAACAAGCTCTCTGCTGAGGCCATGGCCGCCATCGCAACGCGCTTTGACCTGATTAAGAGCCTGACGGTCAACCGGGGGCGCCACCGCACGTCCAGTGAAGACCAAAAAGACGCGCAGCGTCACTCCACAAGAAGAGAGGACGAAAACACAGAGCAAGCAATAGAACGAGAACTGAGGCTTATCACCAAGGTCAATCAAGCCCCTTTTCTGTCAGACGAAGACGCGACGACCCTGCAAGAGATAGCTTCCAAGACCTATAAAGATCTCCATGGCAAGGCAAGGCCTTACCTCACCGCAACGGAGCTTGAGGCTCTTTCCGTCAAAGAAGGCAACCTGACGGACGTGGAGTACAAGAGAATCCAGACCCACGTTGAACATACGTACAATATTGTAAAAAACATCCCCTTTACCAAAACGTTAGAAAATGTGCCTTTTTTTTCAGCATCCCACCACGAATTCCTCGACGGAACGGGCTATCCCAGGGGACTTACATCAGATGAACTTCCTCTCCAAGCCCGGATTTTGGCCATAGCAGACATCTTTGACGCCCTAACTGCGGTGGATCGACCCTACCGGAGCGCCATGTCAGCCTCCAAGGCGTGCCAGGTGCTTAAGGTTCATGCAGAGGCCGGACGTCTGGATCAAGATATCGTTAATCTGTTTACCGAAAAAGCGCTTTACGAAAAGAGATGATCTGTTTTCAGAAGATTGCCGAAAGGCGTATCCAAGAGGCTATGAGGGATGGGGCCTTTGATGACCTGCCCGGAAGAGGAAAGCCCCTGGCCCTAGAAAGCGATTCCCATGTGCCGGAAGATCTTCGAATGGCCTATAAGATCTTGAAGAATGCCGGATATGTTCCTCCCGAGATCGCCCTTAGAAAAGAAATTGCCAAGACCGAAGACCTGTTGGCGGGGATGGAAGACACAGAAGCCAGGTACCGCCAACTTAAGAAGCTCAATTTTCTCATCATGAAGCTGAACATGATGCGGGGCACCACGACCGCTTTCGAAAAGGACCAACGCTACGAGAAAAAACTCGTGGAGCGTTTCGGATCCTGACCTCTCATGGTTGATAGGAAGAGGCTCTTACTTGATCTTTACAGCAGATTGTACAAGGCCTTCGGCCCGCGCCATTGGTGGCCGGGGGACTCCCCCTTTGAGGTGGCGATTGGCGCGATCCTCACCCAAAACACGGCCTGGCGAAATGTTAGAAAAGCCATCGGCAACCTGAAAGCCGCGGGCCTCCTTTCCCCAGACGCCCTTTATGATTTGCCGGTCCAGGATGTCGCCGCAGTGATCAGGCCTGCAGGTTATTACAATGTAAAGGCCCGGCGCTTGAAAAACTTTGTGGAATTCCTGTTCCTGGAAAATGGGGGTGACCTTGAGTGCCTCCTGACCGAAGCACTTGACACCCTGCGAAACAAGTTGCTATCCATCAAAGGGGTCGGACCGGAGACGGCAGACAGCATCCTCCTTTATGCCGGCAACAGGCCGACGTTTGTTGTGGACACATACACCAAGCGAATCCTGTTCAGGCACAAGCTCATGCCTCAAGAGGCCTCTTATGACGAGGTTCGCTCTTTCTTCATGGACTGTCTGGCGCCCGACGCTGCTATGTTCAATGAATACCATGCACTCCTGGTCCACTTAGGGCACACATTTTGCTCTAAGAGGAAGCCAAAATGCACAGCGTGTCCTGCCAGGGGGTGGAATGATGAATAAAGCACCAAATGCCTTCAAGCCGCCGGAAAATCTTTTTGGGGGCGTCCTGCTGGCCCATCTTGTCCTTGTCTTGCACGTAATTCTGATCCTCGGTCTCGGTGCCTGCGTGTTCTTTTTCGGGGGCGTTATCACATACCTGCCCTGGGTCCTGGCCCTGGGAGGCGTTCTTGTCGTCAGCTCGGCATATTTATGGTGGAAGCATATAAAAAGGCGTGGGAGGAAATTAAGAGATGCCCTCAAAGATCCTCTCTTCCAGGGTCGCACCGTAGAAGTGTCCTTACTCGGAGGACTGGCAAGCGTCAGGCTGGGCCAAAGCCAGGAACCACTTGCCATCCCTCATGAAGGCCCTAAAAGGCCGAAGCAGCTCATGGATCCAAGCGCCCCTCATGCCGAGCAACTGGCGTCTCTGGCTCGTCTTCTCAAGGACGACATCATTACGATCGACGAGTTTTTGGCAGCCAAAAAGGAATTGAAGGGTCAATGACGAAACCAAGATTGGCGTTGCTCTCGGGGGGTATCTCCTCGGAGCGCGAGGTCTCCATCAAGAGTGGCAACCAGGTCTATGAAGCCCTTGATAAGGCTAAGTATGACGTCACACGCTACGACCCGG
>JASFPF010000255.1:0-3511 GCA_050116135.1 Deltaproteobacteria bacterium
CAAGAGATGGCTGCCATCGCATTGTCTCAGGAAGTCGAATCCTCCCTGATCCAACTCATACAGTTCATCGTGTTTGATGTCGTATAGGTATGGCTTTTCAAGATGTTTGAGCGTGCAATTTGGACCCAGGACAACATAGGCCCCTCTGGAAAGCAATGAATCCATCAGCCGATCAACAACCTTGGGAGCTTTGCTTAGCAAGAGGTCGGCAGCCACGTAACCGCCGCAGGGCAGGGGATGGCCTGTTTGTGCAGGGTCCGTGAAGTCACATCCATCAATGAGGAACTCGCAATATCGACAAAGGGTCTGATGAAAGATGTAATGATAGCGGTCTTTAAACGGGTTGTTCTCCTTTGAAGGGAAATGCGCGATGCTTTCTGGATGGGCTTCTATGAAACCTTGTAGGACCTTTAGACCCTGGCAGGCGCCATCTTCCTTAGCCCCTGGCTTGTAGTAGGCACAGTGCCGCTTGCAGACAAGTTCAACGGCTTTGGGATTCTTCCGATTCATTTTTGCCTGTTTGTTGCAGAAAAAAAAGAACCAGACTTGCCCGTGCAAGTCTGGTTCTATGAGGCCTTTTACTGTTAGCAGGAACTCTTACATTTACAAAGCCCCTTGCTGCACTTCTGCACCTTGCGAATTTTCATTACCTTTTCCCTCCTTTCTTGAAGGTTTTGTTGCTTTCATAGCAATGTTGCCAAAAAAGAGATTGCAACCAATAATGAGATAAAATAACACGAACCTCAGCATTGTCAAGACCATAAAGGCTTGCTGTTCAGCTTGTGACAACACACCTTTGTCAGCACGGCGGCGCCCACTTATCCATGAAAATCCACAAACTGACCATTATTAACATACTAACTTTTCTGGTATTTTCAAATACCGCCTTCTTTTTTCTCTACCCCATCTATCTGACCGCCTTAGAGGTCTCGAAAACCGCTGTTGGCTTGATTATGGGCGCGTATTCTGTGGCTTCTCTTGTGGCAAGGCCCCTTGCAGGCAAGGCCATTGACCGGTTTGGAGAAAAACCGGTGCTTCTGTCAGGTCTCTGTTTGATTTTTGTCTGCTCCCTTCTTTATCACGTCATCCCTGGGACAGTTGGAGGCATCTATGTCCTTCGGGTTTTTCACGGTATGGGTTTTTCGGCTTTTATTGCCGGGGCTTTTTCCACTATTGCCAAGTTCTGCCCTCAGAAAACCAGGGGGCGTGCCTTCAGTTACAACGGGGCGACCATGCTTTCGGCCCTGGGCTTTGTCCCCCTGGCTGGCGAGGCTCTCATGGAGGCCTTGGGGCACCCAGCTATATTTCACGGCGGAGCTGCTGCAACCTTTCTGGGTTTCAGCCTCCTGCTCTTCACCAAGAAATGGGAAAAGGTGGCAACGAAGGGCGGACCTGAGGTTCGTTACACACAGCTTTTTAAGGATCGTTCCTTCTTCTTCGTCCTTGTGGCCATGATCTTGTTTGTTGATGCTCAAGCCACGGTACTCAACTATTTCCCCCTTTATGCAAAGACCATAGGGATCAGGGGGGGACTATTCCTGAGTCTGGCCCTGGGCTTGGCGGTGGCCATAAGGCTTTTTGGGGGCGGCATCCTTGACCGGTACAGCAAGCTGTTCATCATACGGGTTTGCTTTGTGTTGTTCGGCGTGGGCATCATATTTTTCTATAAATTGGACTCGGTTTTTTTCTATGTCTTTTCCATTCTCCTGTATGGGTCGGGACTGGGATATATTTTCCCCGCATTAAATGCTATAGGGGCGGAACAAGGCACCTTTGAGCAAAAGGCCGGCATGATGAGTATCCTCACCATGGTCATTGACGGTGGATTCATTCTGGGCAGCATTTTTTCAGGGGGACTCTCAGACATGATCGGACTGTCCAACACCTTTGTCTTTGCCGGGGCTGTTGCTCTGCTCGGGGTTTTCGTTACATCCTTGGCACCCATCAGGGAAGGTAGGTGAGTGTGGGCATCACCCGTGGGAAGTCATCCGCCTGGGTTTGGAGGCCCTCCTGAAATGGTGCCCTGTTGTGAAAGATGAAAATTGCGACCTTTAACGCCAATGGGATACGAGCCCGGCTTCCCATCATCTTGGACTGGCTAATCAAGGAGTCACCTGACGTCTTATGTCTCCAGGAAACCAAGGTGCAGGACGCCGATTTCCCGCACGAGCCTGTTGAAAAGGTGGGATACCACTGTACCTTCCGCGGGGAGAAGTCATACAACGGCGTGGCAACGCTGAGCAAAATCCCGCCTCAGAAAGTCTCATTTGGGTTTGGCAATGGGCAAGCCAGCGAAGAAACGAGGCTGGTTGTGGTCAACATTCAGGACATTCCCATTGTCAATGCTTATGTTCCCCAAGGCTATGCGCCGGGCTCGGAAAAATTTCAATACAAGCTCCATTGGCTTGGACGTCTTCTGGATTATTTTTCCCAACATTTTGAACCCGATTTGCCGCTCCTATGGGTGGGGGATTTTAATGTGGCCCCTGAGCCGATAGATGTGTACGATCCCAACAAACTTCAAGGAAAGGTCGGATTTCACCCGGACGAACACAAGGCCCTTTCAGCCATAAAGGCATGGGGCTTTGTGGATGTGTTCCGGAAGCACGAGTCTAAGGACAAGATGTATACTTTCTGGGACTACCGTGTCCCCAAGGCGCTTGAGCGCGGGCTGGGGTGGCGGCTGGATCACATCTGGGCCACTGCCTGCCTGGCGAACCAGTCCACCCGCGCATGGATTGATGTCCGGCCGAGGGCATCTCATAAACCTTCAGATCACACCTTTGTGGTGGCCGAGTTCGACACAGGTTAGCACTTGACGGGCAATGCCGTGAGAAGCAGGCTGGGGTGTGGAGGTTCTTATGTTGAGAGACCTTTATCTCGTCTCGCTCTTTCGCATGAGGTTTTTAACCCATCTACGTGCTCACTGACTAAATCGCAAAAACTTGGGTCTAACGGCCTCAGACAGTTTGCGATTTGCCCACTGGGGTGGGCCGATCGTTTTGCCCAGCCTCTGGCTTGGGCAGCCGAAGGCTTGGGGGACATGGGTGCCCCAAAAATCTCATCATTGGCGCTTGCCGAGGTTCTGCATAGCTGTCGTTGACTAAAAGGGTTTCTGTATTAGATTAGAAAATCAGGAAGGAAAGGGCCCGCACCCATGTTTGTCCTTGGATTACAAGGCAGTCCCCGTATCAAAGGAAACACCAGCACCCTGCTTTCGGCATTCCTTACCCAGGCCGAAGGACTGGGGGCCCGCACCCACCAAGTCCATGTGGCTCGCCAGAACATATCGCCTTGCCTGGAGTGTGGCACTTGCGAACAAGAGGGTTTCTGCCCTATTGATGACGACATGCAGGGAGTTTACCCGTTGCTTTGGCAGGCAGATATCATTGTCATGGCCACCCCGGTATTTTTTTATGGTCCTACCGCACAGATGAAGGCCCTGATCGATCGGACTCAAGCCCTTTGGGCCAGGAGGTATGTTCACAAGCTCGCCGATCCCGGCAGAAAG
>JASFPF010000256.1:0-3467 GCA_050116135.1 Deltaproteobacteria bacterium
AGAGGGCGAGCAGTTGGCCCAGTTTGTCAAGGAGCGTATTCACAGCTTCGATGCGATCCTGATCTCGGATTACGGCAAGGGCCTTCTTTCAGAGATACTCGTCCGGCAGATCATTCATGTGGCCAGGGAAAACAAAAAGCCGGTTATTATAGATCCCAAGGGACTCAATTTTAAGAAATACGCACAGGCCACGGCTATCACCCCAAACAAGAGGGAGGCCTCTCTGGCGGCCGGGATAGAAATTGTCGATCATGCGTCCCTTGCAGTTGCGGGCCAGACATTACTCCATGAAATTCCGGTCCAAAGGGTGCTTGTGACCTGCGGTAAGGATGGCATGGTTCTTTTTGAGAGTGACAAGAAGCCTGATTGGATTGCGGCCGAAATACGACAGGTCTTTGACGTGTCGGGGGCCGGTGACACGGTTCTGGCTGTGCTCGGATTAGGTCTTGCTTCAGGGCTCTCTTTTCGGCACGCTGCCTCCCTTGCCAATGTAGCAGCGGGTATCGTGGTAGGCAAGGTGGGCACAGCAACGGTCTCAGGGGAAGAACTCCAGAGGGCCATTGCACCTTCTGTCGATGCCTTGTCCACAAAACAAAAGACGCTGCCTGATCTGATGTCCATAGCAGAACGTCTCAGGGCTGAAGGTAAAACCATCGTCATGACGAACGGATGTTTTGATCTGCTCCATGTGGGGCATATCCAACTGCTTTCCGCTTCCAAAAAGATGGGGGACGTCCTTATTGTGGCTATTGACGATGATGCCTCCGTGCGTACCCTCAAAGGACAAGGCCGACCCATCATCTCAGCGCAGGAACGAGTGCGAATCATCAGCGCACTCGACTGCGTAGACTATGTCACCCTTTTTTCCACGAAAGAACTGGAAAGTCTCATCGAGACCGTCCGTCCCAATATTCTGACAAAAGGGAGTAACTATACGACCCAGACAGTGATAGGTCGGCAGATGGTGGAAAGATTTGGCGGCCGCGTGGCCCTTCTGCCGATCACTGAGCCTGTTTCCTCAACCAAGATCATTGATCAGATCAAGGGTGATCGCTCAGAGGGCAAGAAAAAGCGTTGTAAGGATGAAAAAACTGGCCAAGGCCGGTAAACCCTAACGTGAGAGCTTGATCGCCCATGTGGTGGGTTCAGGAAAGCCCCGAGGGGATTACATTCAGGGTCACGGTCCAACCTAGGGGCTCGAAAAATGAGATCGTGGGCCTCCAGGGCGATGCCCTGAAAATCAAGTTGACAGCTCCTCCGGTGGAAGGGGCAGCCAACAGAATGTGTGTTGAGTTTCTGGCCAAATCCTTGAAAGTGCGGAAATCGGACGTGAAGATCATCCAAGGGCACAGTAGCAGGGCCAAGAAGGTCTTGGTGCGGTCCGCAAACCGCGATAGCATCCAGTCTCTGCTGAGGGTCTAATTCGTTTTTACCAGCCTTTGATCCGTCTTACTCATCGTACCTTTTCAATACCATCACGGCATTGTGTCCGCCGAAACCAAAGGAGTTGTTCATGAGCACATTTAGGTTGGCCGGTGTGGGTTCGGTCACAATATCTATGTCCATCTCGGGATCGGGCGTCTCATAGTTTATGTTGGGCGGGATGATCTGTTTTTCTATGGCCAAGGCACACGCGACAGCTTCAACGGCACCAGCGGCACCGATAAGGTGTCCGATCATGGACTTGGTAGAGCTCACCGGCACCCTGTAGTCACCAAACACCTCGCGAATGGCAACGGCCTCCGCCTTGTCATTGAGGGGGGTGGAAGTGCCATGGGCATTGATATAATCGACGTCTCTGGGTTCCAAGCCGGCCATATTCAGGGAATCACGGATGGCCTTCTTGACCATGCGAGCTTCTGGGTCCGGCGCCGTGATGTGATAGGCGTCTGTATTGGTTGTGTATCCTACGATTTCTGCATAGATCTTTGCGCCCCTGGCCAGGGCGTGTTCAAGGCTTTCCAGGACCAAAACGCCTGCCCCCTCACCGATGACAAAGCCGTCCCGGTCCTTGTCAAAAGGTCGACAGGCCGCTTTGGGGTCATCATTTCTCCGTGACAGTGCCTTCATGTTGGCAAAGGAGCTTGCTGCGATCTCCGTGAGAATCGCCTCACTGCCACCAGCAATCATCACATCGAAGTCGCCCAAGGCAATGTCCTTGTCTGCATAAATGATGGCATACGCACCTGTGGCACAGGCATTGGCCGGACACGGGCTGGTACCTGTGAGCTTGTGGATAATACTGACGTATGCATTGATCGCATTCGGCATCATCATGGGAATCAGAAAAGGACTCACCCTTGATGGGTTTTGGCTTTCGATCAGTTTCCTCTTCTCTTCTTCAAGGGTCATCAAGCCGCCGATCCCCGTTCCTATCATGGTCCCCACACTATGATTATATTCCGCCAAATTCAGACCGGCATCCTCGACGGCGAGCGAGGCCGCTGCCACCCCATACTGGGTAAAAAGGTCCATTCTCTTGGCGTCTTTGGGGCTAATCCCATAGTCTTTGGGGGCGAAGTCCCTGATCTCCGCACCTATCCTGGTCTTGAATTTCGAGGTATCAAATCTTGAAATCAGATCAATGCCAGACTTTCCTTCCATAAGGGCGTTCCAGAACTCGTCCTTTCCAGACCCAATGGGTGTCACGGCGCCAACCCCAGTGATGACGACTCTTTTTCTTTCCATCGTGCAATCCTCCAAAACTACCCCAGCCTGTGAATGGGGGTTCTTCGCAGGGAGCATAATATTATGGCAAAAAGCGTGTCAACCCCAACGTTGCATAGACAACACGCTGGAGACATAGGACATATAATAATATCAAATAGTTGTATGATTTTTGAGATTCGTCGAAACAATCGCTTCTGGTCATGTCCTGGCCTGTTGACTCTGCGGCATCCTCGACTCTTGCAAGGTTAGGGTCAACCAAAAGGCCTTAGAAAAAAATCCAAAAAGTGTCAGAGCCTTTGGCGGATCCAGATCAGGACCTTGTCGAATTCTTCTTTGAATTCTGCTAGGGCCTTGCCGCGGTGACTGACCCGATTCTTTTCTTTCGAAGAAAGCTGCGCAAAGGTCCTCTTGAGTGGGGGGTAATAGAACACGGGATCATAGCCGAACCCGTTGTCACCGGCAGGCGCCTCAGCAATCAATCCCTCACACCGGCCTTCGTACGTGAGAGCCACCCCGGATGGCACGGCAATGGAAATCACGCACATGAAAGCGGCCGCTCGGTTGGCCTTGCCCTTCATGTCCTGCAACAATTTGGCGGTCTTTTCTTCATCCGTGGCATGAGGCCCTGCGTAACGGGCTGAATGAACGCCTGGCGCACCGTCCAGGGCCTCCACCTCAAGGCCGGAATCATCGGCCAGGGCGGGCAACCCGAGGATCTTTGCCGTAAAGGACGCCTTCTTGAAAGCATTCTCGTCAAAGGTGAGACCATCCTCTTCAACGTCTGGCGTTGGGCCGAA
>JASFPF010000257.1:0-3443 GCA_050116135.1 Deltaproteobacteria bacterium
AGATTTGTGACATCATTGATATCGTAGGAAAAATTGAGCAGGAGAATGAAGCCTACAGGGAGGAGTTGTTTGGTCCTCCTATGGACCGCGAGGGACGACGACGGGTGAGGCGATGCATCAACCGGAGAAGTCGAAAAAGTTTTGACTACATCAAAGATTGGAGATTGGAATCCAGATGGATCGACCTTGTCGTATATGAGATAAAGGAACATATTTCGAAGTTTGAAGGTCTGGAGAAGGAATTTGCCCGTGTGGCTTCTCAGGCCGGTGTCACGTTGACTGAGATGCGCGAAGGCTGCAAGGCAAAGACAAAATTCATTCAAAAAACCTGGAAGAAAAGCAGACTCAAGAAGACCCAATTCAGCAAACTTGTTAAACAGGCCAGTGATACTGGGCAAACGATCAGGGAACAGGAACTCCAGCTTAAAATGAGTAGTCAGGCCCTGAAACGAGCCTTGACCCGAATCGAACAAGGTCAACACAACACCCGGGTGGCCAAGGCGAAAATGGTAAACGCCAACCTCAGGTTGGTTGTGAGCATCGCGAAGAAATACACCAATCGCGGGCTCCAGTTTCTCGATCTGATTCAGGAAGGAAATGTGGGCCTGATGAAGGCTGTTGACAAGTTTGAGTACCGACGAGGCTACAAATTCAGTACTTATGCCACCTGGTGGATCAGACAGGCCATCACAAGGGCCATTGCTGATCAGGCTCGCACCATCCGAATTCCGGTGCATATGATTGAGACCATTAATAAGCTGATTCGCACATCGCGGTATCTTGTTCAGGAACTGGGGCGAGAGCCCACTCCGGAGGAAATTGCTGACAAGATGGAGTTTCCGTTGGAAAAAGTCCGCAAGGTCTTAAAGATCGCCAAGGAACCCATCTCTCTAGAGACCCCTATTGGAGAGGAAGAAGACAGCCATCTTGGCGATTTCATTGAAGATACGAAGTTTATGTCCCCATCCGAGGCGGCTATCAGCCTGAACCTGGCTGAGCAAACGCGAAAATCTCTTGCCACACTGACACCCCGTGAGGAAAAGGTGCTGCGGATGCGATTTGGCATCGGCGAAAAGGCAGACCATACCCTTGAGGAAGTGGGCAAGGACTTTCATGTGACCCGTGAGCGGATCAGACAAATCGAAGCCAAAGCCTTAAGAAAGCTGCGTCACCCTACAAGGAGCCGCAAATTAAAAGCCTTTCTTGAAGTGTAATGTAAGTAGGTAGGTTGACAGGCTCAATTTTCTTGACAACAACAGGCTATGGGGCATAGAAATCGGCTAAAGTTGGGTTTTTCGGGCCCATAGCTCAGCTGGAAGAGCCACCGGCTCATAACCGGTAGGTCCCTGGTTCGAACCCAGGTGGGCCCACCACCAAAAGACCATACTTTAAGCACCATTGGAAATATCTAGACATGAAGCGGGTGGAGATGTCTCAAAGGAATCGTGCCAAGCAGCCAACCTTCCAGCAGGTTGGCTGGGGTTCCTGTAAAAAGGTGCGGTCCTTAGGGACTGCACCTTTTTACATTTGGGGTATATGGTTTGGGAGGTCATTGTGAAAGAACAAATGGCGTTGTTAGTCAAACTTCAGGAACAAGATCAAACCTTGGACCAGTTAAGGCGACGAATACGTGAGGGGCCTCAAAAGGTTAAGGAAATGGAAGGCGAGGTAGAAATCCTGGCGGGGAATCTTGAGGCTGGCAAGAACCGAATACAGGAGATTCAAAAGCTACAGCGCCAATTGGAGGCTGAGGTGGAAGACGGCGCTGGGCAGATTGGAAGGAGTAAAACGCGGCTTCTGACGATCAAGAGTAACAAGGAATATCAGGCCATACTTAAGGAGATCGAAGACACTCAAAGGACGAATGCAGAAAAAGAGGATAAGATTCTAGGTTTCATGGAGGAAATAGAGGGGCTGAATCAAGAACTTCAACACAAAGAAAAAGAGCTCTCAGCTGTTCGGGCAAGATTCGAGGAAGAGAAAAGGACCGTTGAGGGGGAGGTGAGACAAGCTGAAGCGGAGTTTGCTGAAGTGGAAAAACACAGACAGGACACGGCACAGGCCATGGATTCCGAACTGGTGGCAAGGTATGAGCATCTTAGGGTCAGGACTGGCGGTCGGGCTGTGGCTTACGTGGAAAACACCACCTGTTCCGGATGTCACCTGAATATCCCTCCCCAGATGTATAACGAACTCCAGAGGCGAGATTCGCTCAAGCACTGCCCGAACTGTGATCGCATTATTTATTGGAAAGAACGTGCCGCCGAGGTGGAGGGAGATATGTCAGAGTAGGCCAAACGATCGCTCGTGTTCTCGATATGGTCGACAACACGGGAGGAAAGTCCGAGCTCCACAGGGCAGGGTGCTCCGTAACACGGAGTCGCGGTGACGCGAAGGAAAGTGCCACAGAAAACATACCGCCTTGTGAGATGGCTTTCGTGCTGTCTTGCAGGGTAAGGGTGAAAAGGTGCGGTAAGAGCGCACCAGTTCCCTGGGTGACTGGGGAAGCTAGGTAAACCCCACCTGGAGCAAGACCAAATAGGGAGGCATTTGAGGACGGCCCGTCCGAGCCTCCGGGTTGGTCGCAAGAGGTATGGGGCAACCCATATCCTTAAGATGAATGATCGTTGTTCCGTAAAGGGTAACCGATACGGGAACAGAACTCGGCTTATGGCCTGCTCTGACATGAACCACCTGGAAAGCTTCTCCTATCCATGGATCCCTCAGCCAAGGAGATATGTCTATGCCCCAAGCAATAGCCGCTCAGAAAAACGCCGGTTTTCTTGAAAAGCTTCACTTTTTTTCCAAGGAGTTTCTCAACTATTGCATCTACGTCTGCGAAAGTGAACCCGCCCGCCAGACCTTCACCCAAAGATTGTACGCCCCGATGGTGTCATGCTCGAAGGTCTTAGAAGACTTCTTGGATTTTCATGGAGCGAAGAACAGCTCCGAGTGGTATTACTATCGAGAATTGGTCTCCAGTGTCAGAAATCTCTCAGAAGCCTGTTACTCGCAGAAACATATTTGGATCCGGTTGCCTTTCTATAACCTTGGGGATACGGATCAATTTGAGCAAGCCGGATATGAGACCCATAAGTTCCTCATCACCTCGCTGCGCGCTATCTGCTCGAGGGCATTGCAAGAAGCCAGGCGTCTGAACATAAAGCTATCGGTTCGCCCCTTTGTCTGGGAAGATTTCCCGGGACTGCCCACCAATGCCCGTCTCGAGTCTGACATCGACGATGTGAATTTAAGGGAGGAAAAGAAGAATATCGTTAAGATTACTACGGAGTTTTTGAGGGTGGCCAGAGACTTCGAAACCCATGGATTTTACGAACCTTACAGCATGGATATGATCCAGACGATTGTCCCCACTAGGCTGAACGAACAAGAAGCCCGGCGATTTGAAATGGTGGTGCACAGCCTCCAATCGTCGTTTGACA
>JASFPF010000258.1:0-3438 GCA_050116135.1 Deltaproteobacteria bacterium
ACTCTGGTTGTGAGGAGAAAATCCTTATGTTGAGATGTAGACACGGGTTCTATGAACCAGAGGCTGCGTTGCAATAAAGCAACCCCCTCCACCTTCCCCGCTACTGGCCCCACTGGGGACGACTGCCGCAGGGGTGTCCTCGTCCGTGTCAGCAGAACTTTTCGCCAGGCCTGCCTGCACACCAGTAAAATGATAGAGCCTGAGTTCAATGCTGGTATGGGTAGCAGGCCCTAAATTCCAGTGAAACCAGTGGGATAGAATCCTACCGGGGAGAATGTCCATCCCGAATCACCATTTGCCCCCCCTTGAGTCAACCCTTCCTCCATGTGGAAACAATAAGACGAGTATAAAGAAGCCTTAAGACGTGGCACAGTCCATGCATCTTGCAACCCGGTGTCTGGACAACAGATGATATGGTCACAGAGGGACGCCCAACCCATGTTCATATGGGTCTGAGGCAAGGCTGCTCTGATTTCTGGAATGGATCCGGCCGCCATTATCTCAACCACCTTGAGTCTGTGACGGACCGATGCTATGATCATGTGTGTAGATTCCCTTTTCCCCGGCGTATGAAAGGAGAACCGATGATGGAGCAACAGAGCGAACGGTTGATGGGTCTTTCCCTCGAAGAGAAGATGAAATACAGCAAGGACGTCATCAAAGAGGCGATCACGAGGTTTTCACAGGACAGGCTTTTCTTGGCTTGGACAGGGGGCAAGGATAGCACCACCATGCTATGGCTTTGCCGTGAAGTGTGCCTGGAGCTGGGGCAGCCCATGCCTCGGGCCATGTTTATTGATGAAGGTCACGTGTTTGAAGAGATCCTGGATCTCGTGAATCTAGTGAAAACCGAATGGAATGTGGAGCTTTGTGTGGTGAAGAACACCGATGTGAGCGACAAGGCAAAAAAAGTGGGGGACCTGATTCGCGTTGCCGATCTTAACGAAAGAAACCAACAAGAAATTGAAAAGCTTGGCTTCAAGGAAGATGCCTTTCCCTTCGAGCCTGAATCCTTTGTGGGCAATCACCTAATGAAAACCGTGGCCATGAATCTGTTCATGGAAGAAAACGGCGTCAAAGCGCTGTCTACCGCGATTCGATGGGATGAACAAGAAGCAAGGATCGAGGAGAACTATTTCAGCCCAAGGACAGATCCGGATCACACCAGAGTCCATCCAATTTTGCATTTTAAAGAACGGGATATCTGGAATACGATCCACCATTATCATATCCCCTTTTGCTCCCTCTACTACCAGGGTTATCGCTCTTTAGGCGCCAAGGGGTCCACCACAAAGACTTCCGACATCCCAGCCTGGGAACAAGACCTGGAAAACACCACCGAACGTGCTGGCCGAGGTCAGGACAAGGAAGAAATTATGGCACAGCTGCGTTCTTTGGGGTATATGTAACCTCACTTTAGGATCATCGATGCAAGTACTCATATACAAGAGACAAACATCAAGCAGAAAGGTGGGCTCATTCTCCGCAAACAAATCGCTGCCTTGTTCAGGTCGGAGGCGCCAAGTCGGCTTGGGGCGAGCCGTGAGAGGCCCCTCAATCCTCTGGGCCATTTGAACAATAGGCATCCGCGTTGGATTGTCCGTTTCCAGCCCGCGGGAGGTATCAGAACCGGCACGTCGACATGTATCTATCTCATTACAACCTAGCTGAAAAACCATTTCAGATCACTGCAGATCCAAGATTCCTTTGGCTGGGAGAAAAACATCAAGAGGCCCTGGCAACACTAAAATATGGGGTGCTGGACAACAGGGGTTTTCTCTTGCTTACGGGAGACGTAGGCACAGGGAAGACCACGCTCATTAATGCCCTTTTAAGGAATCTGGACAAGGATATTGTTGTCGCAACGGTTGTTGACCCGAACTTAGAAAAGCTGGAGTTTCTTAATTTCCTGGCGAATGCCTTCAACATCAACGAGAAATTCCATACCAAGGTCGATTTTCTTATCCACTTTACAAGGTTCTTGCGCAACGCCTACTCGGATAACAAGAAGGTATTGCTTATCATCGATGAGGCGCAAAGGCTCTCAAAAGAATTGCTCGAAGAAATCCGGCTCCTATCCAACATTGAAAAGGATCATACGAAACTCTTGAGCATATTCTTTGTTGGACAGAATGAATTCAATGACACCTTGATGGAAAAGGAAGTGCGGGCCCTGAGGCAAAGAATTACCATCAGATACCATATTGAACCCTTAACAGCGGATGAGACACGGGAATACATTAAATGCCGTTTGAAGGTTGCTGGTAGCGAGAGGGAAATCTTTGACAGTAAAGCGATCGGTAAAATATACACATGCTCCCGTGGATACCCCCGTCTTATCAATGTCATCTGTGATAACGCCTTGCTAACGGGCTATGTAAAAGACGTCAAGACGATCAACCGGGCGATTATCAAGGAGTGCGCGCGTGAACTCAGCGTGTTGGATGGAACAGCCGGTGGTCACCCCCGGGACATAATGCTCACTCAGACACAGAGCACCAAACCCATCAGAAGAACAGCGGTGTATGCGTCCACCTTGCTACTGATCCTCTTTTTTGGATATCTCTTGATCTTAGCCCGATTCAACGGCAAGGAGAATCCCCTTAAGCACTACTATGGCCAGGTGTTGAGTGGACTGCAGACATCAATGTCAAACCAACACGCCGAAAAGATAGGTGTCCACAAACCGCAAGAGGATGCAAGCTCTCACAGTGTCCCTGAACCAGAGGCCCATCATGGCACTGTCCCCTCTCAAGCAAAAGATGTGGATCCTCAAGAACATCATGCCAGCGCCCACTCGGCCGAGGCCTACAAGACCAGTGTGGATAACCCAGAGGCCCAGCAGATCGATCGAGGGGTTCCTCAGAAGCACGATGCCCGAGTCCCTTCCCTGGACCTGGGGCTTTTGCTTTCTGCAGATGACAAGCTCATCATCCCTTTTGACTATAATACGAATGAACTTCCTGAAAACGCCTACAGTATGCTTGATAGAATTGCCAGGGTGATGTTACAAAACCCTGAGATAGACCTTGTTGTTCAAGGATATACTGATACGTTAGGCGCTTATCATTACAACAAAAAGCTTTCCGAATTGCGGGCCAATACCGTGCAAAGCTACCTGGTGGCAAAAGGTGTTAGCCCGAAGAAAATTCGGACAATAGGCGTCGGTGAGGAAAGTCCCATGGCGTCGAATGTTACTGAAGCGGGACGGCGTGCGAATCGCCGGGTGGAGATTCAACTGCGGCCTTTGGACCATGAGTGATGAAATCTCCGAACCAGAGAGGCATGATGCTTCTTGCAAACACCGAAGAAGTGCCCATCCGAAAGACATCATTCAATCAATGGGCACGGGCGTCAGTTTCAAATTCAGCAATGAGCATTTTGTGCTCTGAGCAAGGCCCGGGGAACGCCGCTCACAGCCAAAAGGGCCTTTTATGG
>JASFPF010000259.1:0-3422 GCA_050116135.1 Deltaproteobacteria bacterium
GGGAAGTCTCTTTTATTATGTTATGGACAAGGTGTTAAATGGCGTCAACGCACTTGCTGACCGAGCCATTGCCCAAGGAATTCCATTATGGGTGGGGCGCCTTAGCAGAGCGCCACTAACTTCTGTTGTATCCCTTTATATGAAGGCTATGGGCAAGGATGGTGCCATAGAGGAATTTAAACGCGAGACAAGCCCAGAGGCAACCAGCCTTATGGCTATGGGTGTGCCGGTATTCGTGAGTCTAGTTTTTCTGTTTTCACTTTTTGTGGTGTTTGCCTTTTTGGGCTGAGGCGGGGTTGTTGCCTCTCTAGTTGTTTTTGAGGACCGAAGGTCCTATCAGTACAAAGACCTGTTTGGAGGATATCTAGATGGGAAGGATCATACTCAGTGTGGACGATGAAGATCACGTAAGGGAATTTGTTTCTACCGTCTTGGAGGAAAACGGCTATACGCCCATCCAGGCAACAAACGGCGAGGAAGCTATGGATATAATAGAACGAAGCAGACCGGACTTAATCATCATGGATATCTTGATGCCAAAAGAGAGTGGGATCAGGCTGTATCGTAAAGTTAAGACCTCTGAGTCTCTAAAAGATATTCCCGTCATTATATATTCAGGCGTAGCCAAGAGAACCGCACTGCGAGCACAGGCGGCCCAGACAGAATCCGGGGGTGAAAGGGTTCCGGATCCAGATGCCTATCTGGAAAAACCTGTGACACCTGAGCGCTTGGCAGCTGCGGTGAAAAAGATATTGGGTTAGGGCTCATTTTGAAGAACTTGCCGACAGGGGCGAAGTAGATCAGTGATGCAGATAAGAAAATTACTCTATGTCACAGGTGTCTCGCAGCCAAGGTTTTCAGAAGTTCAGCGTCTTACAGAACTTCGCACCCTCGGACTTGAGGAAGTCATCTTTTTACATGCAACCAAAGTGGAGGGATGGGAAACAAGGCTGGCCGAATACGGCATAAACTCGAGGGCCTTTCTAGTGGAAGGACAGATGACGCGGAATATTTTGGGCGTAGCCCATCGAGAAGGGGTTTCACTGATTGCAGCCAGCCTCGAGAGGGATACAGGCGGCCGGATTCGCAGATCTCTGACAAGGGATTTGCTCAGATTGTCTTGTGTGCCTGTGATCATCTTGCCCGAAAATGCTAACGTGTCCGGGTCTGCACGAGAGGGTGTATTTACACACGTCATATTTGCTGATGACTGGTCGGCAGCCTCTGAAAACGCCCGTAATTATCTGCTACACTTTAAAGAGATTATCAAGGAGCTTGAGATTGTCTATGTCTTGGACAGAAAGCTGTCTGTAAGAGACATGGGAAATCTCAAAGACAAGCTTTCACAAACGCGGAAGATATTCTTGGATCATGGCATAGATGCTGAAGCTCATGTTTATGCGGGCGAACCGGCTGACGAGGTCATGCTGGCGGCCCAGGATTATGGTGCCACCTGTATCGTCATGGGCACCACTGGAAAGTCACCTCTAAAAGAGCTTTTGTCTAAGAGTTATTCCTATCGGGTGGCGGAAGCATCGGTGGTGCCCACGCTGGTTATCCCTTGATCGCCGGGAGGCATTTCTCGGAGGAGGGCGAAGATGGAAGTGACCTTATTGCTGGAAGCAACAGAGAACGCCTTTAGGATCATGGAAAAGGCCAGAGAACATGCTTTGGGGATACTGGATACAGCCGTGCAGTTTACGGGGGAGCAGACTCGATTTCTTGAAGAAAAGAGGTGGCAGGTGCTGTTCGCCGGAGCCCAACGAAGAAAAACCCGATTTCAGAACTTTGTCGGAACAGCTTTTATCCTCTTTGGCTTCTGGATGCTTCTCTCTGGCCATTTTGACGCCTTTCACCTCACCCTAGGGGCTATCTGTTGTACCATAGCAGCCTACTTGTTCCATGATCTGTTGTTTGCCAACGTGAGGGTTGGAGATATGCGCGTCGTGGCCGCCAGGTTCATTGCCTACATTCCATGGCTCATTCAACAGATTGTGTTGTCTAATCTCCACGTGGCTTCTGTGGTGCTGCGCCCCAAAATGCCCATAGATCCTCAGATAGTGACATTTAAGACAAAACTGGAGACTGATATCTCCAGCGTCACCCTGGCAAATTCCATTACCCTCACACCGGGAACCATTACCATGGACATCAAAGACGGTGTATATTACGTACACGCTCTGGATCAGAAAGTCGCCGAGGACCTAAATGCTGGTGAGATGGAAGACAGGGTGGCTCATATTTTCATGGAAGCGGAGCATCTGTATGTTCAGGATGTGTTGGATGCTGCTCGTATATATGACGTACTGCGTGCATAAACGCTCTAGAGTTAGACAAGTCGTTATCAACAAGGGGGGAGGATGATACGGGATAGTCAAGACGTCATCGTAAAGACACTGGCCAGATTGCTGATGCCCTTCATTATCGTTTACGCACTATATGTGGTCATGCACGGCCACCACAGCCCCGGGGGGGGCTTTCAGGGCGGCGTGATTTTGGCAGCGGGTTTTGTCTTATTAGTTGTTAGCCACGGTTTGGAACAAACGAGGAAGCGCATGTCCGAAAAGGCGGCATATGTCATCAGCAGCATCGGGGTCTTCATTTATGCCGGCATCGGGGTCCTTTGCCTCCTCCTTGGTGGAAATTACCTCGATTATGGCAAACTGAGCAAGCTGCTGCGGGTCACACCGGCCGAGGCGAGGTCACTAGGAATTTTGGGCGTTGAGATTGGCGTGGCCCTGGCAGTCATGGCGGTTATGTTTACCATCTTTTTTGTCATATTCACCGTGGGGGAATCCCTGGAAGATAATCGGAGCGGGAAATGATCGATTTTTTCTTGATTCTGGGTGTGGGAATGTGTGTTTTGGTATTATTTTGTCTATACCGGGCCACCTACGGGCCGGGAGTCTTGAACAGGGCGGCAGGTCTATCTGCCATCGGCACCAAGACGTTGATCATCTTGCTCATTATGGGCGTTATCTATGATCGGGTAGACATGTTTATTGACATCAGCATGGTGTATGCCCTGTTGAATTTCATAGGTACGGTGGTTCTGGCAAAATATATCGAGAGGACGGGAGAAGCGTGATGCCAGTCAAAGACATTCTAGCCGTATTGTTTATGTTGGGTGGTTTCTTCTTGTTTGCCACGGCCACTTTGGGCCTGCTTCGTCTGCCTGATTTTTTTACGAGGCTTCATGCTACGGGCAAAGGAGATACCCTGGCGACCCTTTGGTCGCTCGTGGGACTTGCCGTATACCATGGATTTACGCTGGTCAGCGCAAAGATCGTTTTTATTGCGGTATTCATGTTTCTGGCACAACCCACAGCCACCCATGCTATTTCAAGGGCGGCCTTTAGGTGTAGCGTCCAGCCGTGGACCATGCGGAAAGGAGGCTAGAAATGATTCTAGCGTTCGATCTC
>JASFPF010000260.1:0-3421 GCA_050116135.1 Deltaproteobacteria bacterium
TTCGATTCCGGCATCGCCCTCCAATTGAAGCCACCTGCCCACCTGTTCCATGGCCTCCTCCTTGCTCTGAATCTCTCCATTCAGTCGCCCTTCTTCCACTCTTTCCAACAACCTGCCGATCAACTCAGAGGATTCTAGATTGAAATGCCTCATCAAGTCATGGCCGGTGACAAGCCTTGGTGCCGCCAACTTGGGTTTTAGGTCGGAAAAATATGTGGAGAAAATCCGCTCCAAAAACACAACCAATGCGCTGAAGGGTTCAGGCCCCGCACGGACCTTGGCACGTTGGTCTGCAACGCTGTGGAGCAAGAGGCCAATGAGGTCGTCTTGGTATTTTCTGACAAACCGAACAATCCCTCGGGAGCTGAGGTTTCCCCGCTGATCGGCATCAAACAGGTGCAGGGGAAGGCGGTGGTTTTCTACGATCAAACTCACGTATGAACGATCTTGACCAGACATCCTGAGCCTTTCGCAGATATGTCCGGCAAGACGTCCCCCTGCCGCCTCGTGACCTAGAAACCGGATCCTTCCACTCGGCTCAACCTTGCGTGTTTGAGGTTTGCCTAGGTCATGAAACAAGGTCGCCCACTTCAAAAGAACCTTTCGGTTCTTCGCCTGGAGATAGTTTGCCACGGGCCTGACAAACCCCGGCCAGAGGGCGCCATGACCGACCAAGATCGCCTCCATTTCCTTGTAGGCCTCCATGGTGTGTTCAAACACATCCCGGCCATGGATCTCGCCCTGAAGGCAGCCTTGACATGGTTGAAGTTCAGGGATGATCTGAGTCAAGAGACCCGCCTGGGCCATTTGCCTGAGATAATGAAACGACCCTTCAACCGCCATCATCTTAAAGAGTTCAGCCCTTATCCGTTCTCCGGCAGACCTAGCAATCAGGGCGCTTTGCCTGGCGATCACGGCCAGGGTTTCGGGTTCAATTCGAAAGCCCAAGGCAGCCGCAAATCGAAAGGCCCTGACCATCCTCAAGGGGTCAGCCAAAACCGCATCCTGGGATACCAGTCGGACGGTCCTGGATTCTATGTCATGGAAGGCGCCAACAGGATCGATGAGCTGATGGGATTGCAAATCATAAGCCAGGGCATTGATGGTAAAGTCTCGTTTCCTCAGATCCTCTTCGATGCTTTTTCCAGCCATAGGGGCAAAATCGAGGATGTCATCTCCTGAAATCACCCTGTAGAGCGCCTTGCTGCCTTTGCCGATTTCTATCAGCTGGACTCCCAGTTGTGTTGCCACCTTTTTGGCAAAGGCTCTGGCGTCGCCAGGTACGGCAAAGTCATGGTCCCTGGAAAAACGCTTGAGGATGTCGTCGCGAAGAGAGCCTCCTACCAGATAGACAGGACCCATGTCGGCAAGACTGTGAAAATGGCGGGCTAAGGTCATCTATGTTTTCGCCTGAGCTTCCGGGCATCCTTCTTCCAAGCGATATCCTTTCTGGCACGCTTTCTCTTTAACCCTTGTTGCTGAAGCTCATGGGAGCGCTCCATGTCCAGGGTGAAGCTCCCAGGCAGGCTTTCCGGTATCAAAGGGACCTCCTTTTTCGGTTTGGTCGCCTCCTTTTTTTCCTTTGGAAGAGGCGGCCCCGAAAAATAGCCGACCGGCACATGATCGACCATGTAAATGAGTGCTCCCTGCATGGAGAATGCCACACCGGTCTCAGAGGCCCTTTGGGCCTGGACGGTGAGCAGCACAGGGCTTGAGTCTCGCCGTTTCCCCATGCGCAGGGCCAGCTCCTTGGTTGTTGCCAGCAAGACCTGGTGGTGTCCCATGGGGGTGAAGCCTTTTTGGCAGACAACAGGATAGGCCTTCTGCCTGACACAGTGATAAAGGAGTTTGGGAGGGATCACGTCTGGAACCGGGCTCACCGACGCTTTAGGATGGGCCGCCTTGATGCGGTCATCTTCGGTCACAAAGGCGTCCTCACGATAGGTGATTAGGACTTCATGGATGTGAGACTTGCGGACATACCCCCATCCGGGTTCTTCTGAGATGGCTTTAACCAGGTCCTTTACACGGATAAAACCGCTGGCATCTGGCACGAGTCCAAATTCGTCAGGCCGGTGCCCCAGGACATAGGTCAGGAGCTTGCCCAGTTGTTTAGGATCTTTTTTCCTGCCCACTATTTCACAGTTCCTTCGTGTTACCGAAAAGGATCAGTAATAGTTCACCCGCAATCGATCATGCGCCTTTTCATCCCAAGGTCCTTTGCCTCAAAAGGTGATCCAAAATCACCAGCCTGACCATGGCCTCGCACACAGGCACAATCCTCGGAATGGCAGAAACATCATGGCGTCCCTTGACGGAAATTGTTGTAGCACTCTTCTTGATATCAATGGTTTTCTGTGGGATCTCAATCGAAGGGATGGGTTTTACAGCCGCCCTGACCACGATGTCTTCGCCGTTGGAAATCCCAGCCAGAATACCGCCGGCGCGGTTAGTGACAAAACCTTCAGGCGTGATTTCGTCATTGCATTCAGAACCCATGAGCCGGGCCGCCTCAAGACCCACCCCGATTTCAACAGCCTTGACAGCGCCTATGCTCATGAGAGCCTTTGCAAGGTCCGCATCTAGCTTGTCAAAGACAGGCTCTCCCAGTCCAGGGGGACAACCTTGAGCCACGACCTCCACAATGCCCCCTGCAGAATTGCCAGATGCCTTGATTTCCTTGATCCTTTCTGTCATCTGGTTCACCGCGTTGGGATCCGGGGCAAAAAAGACATTCTCGTCCACAGCATTGAGGTCTACACGCTGCGCCCTGATGCCTGCAAGCTCCAGGGTGTACGCCTTGACCTGGACACCTTCCTGGTCCAGGGCCGTCTTGGCCACAGCCCCTGCAGCCACCCGGGCCACCGTTTCTCTACCCGAAGACCTGCCCCCGCCCTTGTAGTCTCTGATGCCATATTTTTCCAGGTAGGTAATATCCCCATGGCCAGGCCTGAAGGTATCCTTGAATCGTTCGTACGCCTTGCTGTCTACGTCCTTGTTGTAAATGAGAAGAGAGATGGGCGTTCCTGTCGTCTTTTCTTCAAATATACCGGAAAGGATTTCTACCCTATCCGGTTCTCTCCGCGGCGTACTTGAGGCCGCTCTGGGCCTTCTCCGATCCAACTCCCGCTGAATGTCCGCCTCCGTCAGGGGGAGCAGAGGGGGACAGCCGTCAATGACGACTCCCAGGCCTCTTCCATGGGATTCGCCCCAGGTGGTCACCACAAAGGCTTTGCCAAAACTATTTCCCGACATAAGACCTCCTCCTATGGGGATCGTGTCACGTTTGAGTAGGACTCAATGACCCAATCGCCGGACGCCTCATTAATGCGGTCAAGACCTACCCGACACAGTTGGGTTTCCTGAGGGAGCATTGCAATCTATTTGCGATGATTCTTGGCGAAGCGGAAGATAAGCGGCC
>JASFPF010000261.1:0-3421 GCA_050116135.1 Deltaproteobacteria bacterium
GTCTAATGAAAAATGCCAGGCTCTTTGAAGAGGCGCGACCACGGAAAGGAGAATCCTCGATTCCTGCTATGGGTATCTGAAACTCCCGCTCCAATAGACAGAGGCAGCTCCGCGACGAAACCAAGTCATGCGGTAACCAACCCGCGTATATCAGCGTGATCCACCGTCGCTAAAAAGGTCCGCCTCTTTCAAGAGCCTGGTATAATAATTAACTTATCCTTGAAACAAGGGGTGGACAAGTATTGCCTCATTGACAATTTCAAACATATCAGCAGAACTCAAAACTCCACGCCGATTAGCTGAGACTACTATATGTGGGCATGGAAGCAAAAAGAGCAGGGACAATCTGGCCCCTGCCGTTGCCCTTTGACCGACCTGCTTCCCGCAAGCCTCGACCTCTGGTTAGAGGGGCCTCACAATGGCATACTGCCACCAGAAGATTGAGCGTATTCGCTGAAAGGGACTCTAAATGCCGAACCAATTGTGGAGTTCATTTCTCACAGGACAGGTGCACACGGCTAAGGAAGTCCCGAAACGAATGCAGTAATCACATGGCAGTCGGTCCACACAGTCGGTTAGAATAACCTTAGATGCTATGGAGGCTATGACCTTGCAAAGGTCGTATTGTTCATCGGACAAACAAGCAAATTCGTGTTTACACTTAGTTGTCTGCTGCCGGATATCCTCGCCAATCTTGATGGGCATTTCCACGAGGGAAAACCTCAGACCCTGTGCGCTATCCTGGTGAAAACTAAAAAGGACTTCATCGGCCTTGGCCTATCTGTTCAGAACACCCAACCCCTCAACGCCCGCACAGCGTGAAACAAAAGAAATATCAAGGCGATGAATAGGGCTAATTGAATGACAAAGCCCCAGAATGGTCGCATGGTCGCATGTAGGTTTACTCGCTTGAGATATGAATTAGTGTACTTCTTATTATCTATATATCACAACTCTTCCCAGGAGATCGTGATCAACAGCACATCTAGACCTCATCTATTCTTTCGTTTTGCCTGCTAAAACTGTATCTGGATCCTTTTCTTGTTTCCCCCTTCATTCTTTACAGAAAGAAAGACCTTGCCCAGCCGCTCACACCAGATGCGCACATCTTTCTCAAAGGTCGGGCAGTCTCCCAAGACCTCCAAAATATCACCTGGCTTCATGTCCGGTGCCCTCACAGCGATCTTCAAGACCGGCTGAGGGCACCTTTGCCCCAGGGTATCTAGCACTTCTACTGTCACAGCCACTCCACCTCAATTTATAAATCAAACCCTTCCTCAGACCATCGGGCTGGAGTCAAGGTGGGGTCTAGATATTAAAGTTTAACTGCTGGGTTCTACAGGGAACAACAAAAAGGTTACTCAATCGTATCGAGCCATCTCGTCAACTTACAGGAGCTAAACAGCGTCTTTTAAGGCTTTACCAGGTTTAAACTTCACAGCATTACTTGCCTTGATCTTTATCTTTGCGCCTGTTTGAGGATTTCGCCCCGTACGAGCCTTGCGACGCACCTTTGAGAATGTGCCAAGGCCCACCAGGGTCACCTTGCCATCCTTCTTTTTGAGCGCTTTCTTCACACTGTCAGTAAACGAGTCCAGAGCCTTGCCAGCTGCAGCTTTTGAAATCTTTGCATCCTTTGCCATGTTTGCAACCAGTTCTGCCTTTGTCATGACGACACCCTCCTCCTTTCGTGCCTGTTAATAGGGACTTTAAAAAAGCCTTGAGATCACATGAATGGAGCTTCTTTCAATGTCAAGAAAAGTCGTGGATAATGTACGGCCCGGGGCCCGGTGGGAGTCATTGCCCAGCGCCATTATTTCTACCAAGGTATGTGGTCTTGGATGTGAGGGCCCCCTGGCCGCATAACGATGGTGGAAACAGCTTGGGTCAACCTTGAAGCTCGTCAGAGCTTTACCTGCCCATTGTTTCATATCACAACTCTTCCAAGAACCTGTTACGATAAAGTTAGGGAGAAAATGGGCAGGTAAATTACGTAGGTCACATAGACAGAAGGTGAGATCTGAGGTTTATTTTGCTGTTTTTTATTCGAGTTTTCGTTCTGATGCTTTTCTTGTGAGACTCAATCTGGGCCTACCCCGATTTGGTAGACACCTCGAAAAGCATGGTATAAAGACCATGGAGGAGGTGTCATATGAATCGAAAACGGCGGAAGAGTTACAGCCAGGAATTCAAGTTGGAGGCTGTAAGGCTCATTACGCACAGAGGTTACAGTATAGCCGAAGCGTCCCGCAGTCTTGGAGTTGATTACAGCGCTCTGAGACGGTGGAAAAGGGAGTTCGAACAAGATCCCGAACACGCATTTCCCGGCAAAGGGCGTTTGAGGCCCCCGGACGAAGAAATCCGCAGCCTCAGGGCTGAACTCAACCGTGTAACAGAGGAACGTGACATCCTAAAAAAGGCGCTGGCCTACTTTGCGGAACCTCAGAAATGAAGTTCCGGTTCATTTCAAAGTACGAAGGCACATTCAAAGTAGGCCGTATGTGCCAGCTGTTCAATGTCAGTCGTGGCGGCTACTACGCTTGGCTTAGACGTCCCAAAAGCCCCAGGAGCTGCGAAAATGAGAAACTTAAGGCCAAGATACTCGATATTTTTCGCAACAGCCACAGGACGTATGGTGCGCCCAGAATCCATGCGGAACTTCGTTCCAGGGGGATCCCCTGTGGACGCCACCGGGTTGCACGGCTCATGAAGCAGCTCGGTATCAAAGCCAAGACGAAGCGACGGTTCAAGGCGACTACGAATTCGAAACATAATCTGCCTGTTGCGCCGAATCTATTGGACCAAAACTTCGAGGTGACAGCCCCGAACGAAGTTTGGGCCTCTGACATCACCTACATCCCCACACAGGAGGGATGGTTGTACCTGGCCGTGTGTATGGACCTTTATTCCAGACTGGTTGTCGGATGGTCCATGGGTGATCGAATAACCAAGCAACTTGTTATCGATGCGTTCAACATGGCGGCCAAGAATCGTCCGGGGATTGAAGGATCAGTCCATCATTCGGATCGAGGCAGCCAATATGCATCTTACGAATTCCAAAACATTCTTGAATCACACAAGATGCTCTGCAGTATGAGCCGAAAAGGCAACTGCTACGATAATGCGGTCGTTGAAAGCTTTTTCCATTCTTTGAAAACCGAATGGGTCCATCACTACCGCTACAAAACCAGAAAAGAGGCTAAAGCCAGCATCTTTGAGTACATTGAAATCTTCTACAACCGTCAACGTCGCCATTCGCAGCTGAACTACCTTTCCCCTGCGGATTACGAGTATTGGGCTCTGGCGGCTTAACCATGTGTCTACTTTTTCGGGGCAAGATCATTGTATCTAAACGTATAGGCATGAAACCTTTTATAATCAGGCTTACTTGATGCCGATGATCCCGGGACCGGTTTAATTA
>JASFPF010000262.1:0-3405 GCA_050116135.1 Deltaproteobacteria bacterium
GCGGGAGTACTTTTTGAGGGAGCAGATGCGGGCCATTCACAAAGAATTGGGAGATGTGGACGAAAAGGCCCAGGAACTCCTCACGTATAGCAAGAAGATAAAGAAGGCGAAGATGCCTAATGGGGCACATAAGGCAGCCTATGAACAGTTAAGGCGCCTTGAGCAGATGCACCCAGATGCCGCCGAGGCCTCTATGGTTCGTACTTACCTCGATTGGTTGGTGGAGGTCCCGTGGACCAAGTTAAGCAAAGGCGTGCTCGATGTGAAAAAGGCACAGCATGTCCTCGATGGGGACCACTACGACTTGAAGAAGGTCAAGGATCGTATTTTGGAATATCTAAGTGTTCGAAAGCTGAATAAGAACATGAAAGGTCCTATCCTGTGTTTTGTGGGGCCCCCAGGTGTGGGCAAGACCTCCCTGGGGCGATCGATTGCAAAGGCCATGAATCGAGAGTTCTTTCGCATCTCCTTGGGAGGTGTTCGAGATGAGGCTGAAATCCGAGGTCACCGCCGCACATACATCGGGGCCCTGCCGGGCCGAATCATCCAGGGCCTGAAACAATGTGGGACGCGAAATCCCGTATTTATGATGGACGAGGTGGATAAGATCGGTTCGGATTTTCGCGGGGACCCGGCTTCGGCCCTGTTGGAGGTCCTGGATCCAGAACAAAACGTTAGTTTCACTGATCACTATTTGAATCTGCCTTTTGATCTGTCAAGGGTCCTCTTTATCACCACAGCCAACCTTGCCGATTCCATTCTTCCGGCCTTAAGAGATCGCATGGAGGTTATCGAGCTGGCTGGATATACAGAAGAGGAGAAACTTGCCATTGCGCAACAGTTCTTGATCCCACGCCAAATTAGGGAAAACGGTATTACCACAAAACACATACGTATAAGCCCCGGAGCAGTGGAGAAGATTATATCAGAGTATACTTTAGAGGCGGGCCTTAGAAATCTGGAACGTGAGATTGCTACCCTGTGCCGCAAGGTGGCTCGCAAGGTGGCCGAGGGAGAGAAAGGACAAAGCAGGGTCACGGCCGCCAACGTTCATCGCCACTTAGGTGTTCCCAAGTACTTCCCGGATTTGGAACAGGAATACCATGAGGTTGGCGTAGCCACTGGGTTGGCCTGGACCCAAGTGGGGGGGGAGGTCCTCTACGTGGAGGCCACGACCATGAAAGGTAAGGGGGAGTTGACCCTGACGGGTCAGTTGGGTGAAGTGATGCAGGAGTCGGCAAGAGCGGCGCTTACCTATGCGCGATCTCATGCAAAGAGCCTCAAAATCAGGAGTGATTTTTACCAGGATGCCGACATTCATATCCATGTCCCGGCAGGTGCCGTTCCCAAGGACGGGCCATCGGCAGGGGTAACCATGGCCACAGCCCTGGTGTCCACCCTGAGTGGAAGGGCCGTGAGTCGAGATGTTGCCATGACTGGAGAAATCACCCTTCGGGGGCGCGTGCTTCCGGTGGGAGGCCTCAAGGAAAAGGCGCTGGCTGCCCTCCGGGCAAAGGTGCGAAGAATCATTATACCGGAAAAGAACACAAAGGAGCTGGCTGAGATTGCGCCTCACATCAAACGCAAGCTCACTTTTATTCCGGTTAGTCATATGGATAAAGTTTTAGAGCTTGCACTTCAGCCAAAGCCCCGGAAGACGCAAGCCCATCATTCGGGATCAGAGGACGTGAAACACGCAAGATGAGAATCCTTGCCGTTGATACAGCGACTCGAACTGGCAGTGTGGCTGTTTTAGAGGATGACACCCTGGTGGCTGAAGTTCAGGTGACAAGCTCCGAGACTCACGCAAAGCGCCTCATGTCTGTCGTAGATTGTACTCTTCATATGGCAGGGATAAAGATGGGTGCATTGGACGGCTTTGCTGTCACCACCGGCCCAGGCAGTTTCACGGGATTGCGCATCGGAATCAGCGCTATCAAAGGATTCTCCTTTGCTACAGGAAGACCGGTGACCGGCGTTTCCACATTGGATGCGCTGGCGTACCAGTTTCCGTGGTGTCGTTTGCTTATCTGTCCTCTGTTAGATGCCCGGAAGGCCCAGGTTTATACGGCGCTGTACAGGGGTGGGCGTGATGGGGACTGGGAGAAGGTGGTGTCAGATCGTGTGGTGAACCCAAGGCAGTGGCTGATGCGGATTGAGGGGTTGTGTCTTTTTGTCGGTGACGGTGCCCGCTTGTACAAGAATCTGATCAAAGACATCCTCGGCTCCCGGGCCCGATTTGTGGCGCCTTATTTGAATACCCTGCGGGCATCCGTTGTTGCCCACGTGGGATTGAAACAAATCAAAGAAGGTCAGATCGTCAACGTTGCCCGACTGGCACCTTATTATATACGCAAGTCGGATGCTGAAATAAAGCTTGAGCAGGGCAAGGTTGGTTGACAATTGGCCTGTTACAGGTATAATAATGATTTCTATTACACAAACAGGGGTGACAGGGTGGTCATGGGGACAGGGATGCTTGGAGGCCTGCCTATGGAAAAAAGGGACGAGGAACTCATTGCCCAATTGGTGAAAGAAGATGAAACCTTAAGACGATACGTAGAAGAGCACAAACAGTACGAAAAGCAACTGGAAGCATACGACAAGCGCCTTCATCTGTCTGCCGAAGAAGGGGTGGAACGTAGGAGAATCCAGAAACTCAAGCTGGCCGGGCGGGACCGAATTGAAGGAATTCTGGCCGAATATCGGCGGACCCGAAAGCAACAGAAGGCCGCGAGCGGTGTTCGTTAGCCCTTGAAAGCTCGACGTCAGTCAGATTCTGGGTCGGGGAGCAAATGGGCCCGTCCAGTGGCGCGAGAGGGCTTGTGGCTAATCGCCGCATCGGCCTTCGTGACGGTCTATCTTGCTTTGTTGGGCCTGAGTGTAGTGGCCCTCTTTTTTTTGGTGGTGACGCTTTTTCTTGGATTTTTCTTCAGGGACCCACAGCGCGAGATTCCTGATGGGGAGGGTTTGGCCGTCTCCCCGGCTGACGGCAAGATCGTAGAAGTCCGCATGGTGTCAAAGAGTGAGTTTGCTCCTGAAGAAATGCTTAAGATCAGTGTATTTATGTCCATATTCAATGTCCATGTGAACCGCATACCAACAGAGGGGACCGTGACCGGCATTTCTTATCATCCAGGCAAATATTTTTCGGCCAACCTGAACAAGGCCTCAAGCCATAATGAACGCAATGCGGTTAGCTTAGAGATCCTGGGCGGGCGGAGACTGGTCGTTGTCCAGATAGCAGGACTCATTGCACGGCGCATCGTTTGCAAGATACGCCAGGGAGATCGGCTAAGGCGTGGAGACCGCTTTGGCATGATCTGTTTCGGGTCCCGATTGGATGTCTATCTTCCTCCAGACACCCAACCGACCGTATCTGTCGGGGACAAGGTGTGGGCCGGG
>JASFPF010000263.1:0-3376 GCA_050116135.1 Deltaproteobacteria bacterium
GAATTCATAATGTCGACATAGATAATTATCTCAGTGCCAAAGGGCAATCGAATGCACGGCTTCAATCGTCATCTCTCGACCTGGATCCGCACCGAACCCCCTTCCTTTACAACTTCAGGAACAAAGTCAAACAGGTCGGGGGTAAGGCAATAAGAGAAGTCCAGCTCCTGCCCTAAGCTCCTCAGACGCTGAGCCCCCTCGCCCTGCATGATTTCCTTTTTCATGGCGCGAAAATCCTGAGGCATACCTTCCAGTATGCCCTTCAGATACAGGGCACAGAGCTCATCTTCAGGGGCTCTTCGGATACCGTCAGTGCCCACGGCAAGGCAGGTCACAAGGGGTGGGTTGACCGTATGCAGCATGCTTGCCATCGCATCTGCATTTCCAAAACTCCCCACTAAGACCCTTTCAGCATTCTCAGCTCGGATGATCCCCTGAGTGCCAGCAGACGTGGTGAAAATCACCCCTTTACCCTTAAGGTCCATCCGAGAGGCCTCGTGGGGGGAGTTCCCCATATCAAACCCCGTCACCTTGACACCCCCGCGTTCCCCTGCAAGCAAGCACTCAGGATGCTTCTCCTTCAGGCTAAAGGCCTCCTCAATGGTTGCCACTGCCATAATGGAGGTGGCGCCTCTGGCAAGGAGCATGAGGATGGTATTACTCGCCCTGAAAACATCGATGATCACGACTACCCCGGCGGCCGTTTCAGCACCAGTCAGACAGCTGTTTATGACCGTTCTCATCGTCTACGTCACAGGAGCCCCTTGTCTTTGAGAAAAGTCATCGCTCTATTGCTTATGGTGGTGGCGTAGCTGATAGCGCGTGAGAGGTTGTCCACGGCACCCTGTGAGACTCGTGAATCCACCATGACTAAGCCGTTATCAAGTTCTTCGCGGATTTGACCCCATTCTTCTTGAGGTGACACCTTGTGTCCCAGCCCAATGTCCCTGTACAAAGATCTCAAAAATGCGGAAAAGACTTTACCCGCACCTCCTTGTTCATGTTCGGCAAGCCCTTCGATCAGCAAGGCCAACTGTGTTCCTACGATGAGGCTTGCCTTCATCCTTTCACCCATCATGAAACTAAGAATGGCTTCCTTTTCTGTCATATCCCCTCCCCTTCTCATGCCGTCCGGAGGTTGGAGAGATCCTTCTCAGCGCGACGCACTTCTGCCACAAAGGCCTTCACTTTTTGGTAGTCTTTTTTAAACCGAACCGGCCGGCCGTCGCTGCCCTCAGCGTTCGTCTTCGTACAGCTGTCTACACCAAAAGGTTCGACAGCCATTACCCCCTCATAAACATTTTCCGGAGACAGGCCACCCGCCAAAACCACGGGAGTATAACTTGATTCTACCAGCCTTCTGGCTGCGCGCCAGTCACATGGGCGTCCTGTGATGCCAAGGTATCCTTCCACTGGCTCCTTGCCCAGCCAAGTGTCGATTAGAAAATAGTCGCTCACAGCCTCAAATCGTTTGACAATCTCCAACGTTGGAATCCTTTGATTGCTGTCCGGGGCTGGAATCGGCACAGACCGCATTATTGCAATGCTCGGGAATTGCTCTCTTACGCGGCACTGGCGCTCAATAAGGGCTTCCCATGGCATCATGTGACCGTCATCATGAGTCAGAGACTCACAAAAATGTATAATATCCGGCTGATAATACTCGATGGTCCGCAACAAGACCCCTTCCGTATTGAACAGGGGAATTAAGCTATGTTTAACGCCAGCGCCATTTGAAAAACGGATGGCCTCCTTGATGGCTGGCACTTTCCACCTTTGCTCAGACAGGATAACGCTTCCAATGCGGTCAACACCCAGCTCAATAACCGCTTCGGCCTCCCGGGAATTTTGTATCTCGTAGATCTGAACGGCTATTCTCGTCCCGTCGCACCCCATGGAAGTCTATCGCCACCCGCCCAGCAAGTGGAGGTGCAGATGGAAAATGACCTGGCCACCGCCCCGTTCCACGTTAAAAAGGAGTTTGTAACCCGATTTAGCCACACCCTCTTCCTTGGCCATCTCCTTGCCCTTGAAAATCATCTGGGAAACGATGTCCCTATCCTGTTCGGCCACCTCGTTCATACTTCGAATATGTCTTCTGGGCACAATGAGCAAATGAACTGGGGCTTGGGGGTAGATATCCTTGAACACCACCAGGGATTCATCCTTTTGTAGAAAATCAGCCGGCTTGTCCCCCCTAATGATCTGACAAAATAGGCAGTCCTTTTCCATAGGCCATTGACCTCCATATCCATCACACGCCCTTCTGATTTGGCTTCGTTAATACCGCCCGTCAAAGACCGATGGAGGGCTCACGTCCGTTTGCGTGTCCTTTCCAGGGAAGGGTGAAACTTGCCTCGAACCCCGCCGGTCTTCTTGTCGGCTTTCTTGTGCTTGTCGTAATCTTCGTCCTTCAAAATCTTGCGCTGAACGTCCTTCATCTTGGCCCTTTGTCTCTGTTCCAACCGTTTCTCTTCCTTGACCCAACTCTCCTTCTTGACTTTTTCCGTCATCTTTTTACCGAACTTGATCTTGTCAAGCTCTCTGGAGACTTCTGGTCTTAAGGAAGACGGGGTCTTATCTTTTTTCTTTGACATAACACCCCCCTGCTTTGTCAGATTCGTAGACGTTGGACTTTGTGGGAAGTCTTCAATTCTTGCGCCCTGATGTGTCTATCCATCTGCGAAACATTTTCGAAAATCCCCGTACCTGTGGGTCCTTGCACAGTTGTTCTACCTTGTACTTCATTTTTAGAGACCAGTTCGGGTATTCACCAGTGGTCCCCGGAAGATTTTGCTGGTTGAGCTCCTTAAACAGGTCCTCTTGGCTCAAGACAAAGAGCTTACAGGGCGTGGTAGCAAGAAAGCCCACCACGGCATTGTGAATCTCGCCGGTCACCTCAGGATAGGCTTCTAGGTCGCTCGAACCGTCTTGGGAAAGCAAGCCCAATTCTTGTGACAGCTCTAGCAACTTGACCTTGTCTGCTTGTCTTTCGGCAACCGCTTCATCCATGGCTTGGGGGTTGTCAAACAGGCCCGCCTTCTTTCGAGCTTCTATATCGGCGTGGGTCCAGAATCCGGCCAGCGTGGGGAGATCGTGGGTTGCCACCGTCACTAATGCCAATTCAGGATAATCGTGGGGCCTGATAAAGTTCTGCTCACTGTCTTTTTCGAAATAGAGGAGTCTATATGAAAAAATGTTGGCCTCAGTCAGCTTGCGCCGCACGTAGGGTGGTACCGTACCAAGGTCTTCACCAATGATGACTACTTCATTCCGAACACTCTCCAGCGCCAGTATCCTAAGCAAGTCTTCAAAAGGTTGAGAGATATAGGCGCCTTGCTTTGGTGGATCACCTTCAGGTATGCAGTAAAGATGA
>JASFPF010000264.1:0-3375 GCA_050116135.1 Deltaproteobacteria bacterium
TTCTCGATGAAATGCTCAGCCAGCAGCAGGATATCGTCCTTCCTTTCCCGCAGGGGTGGAAGCTTGATGGGAATAACGTTTAGGCGATAGTAGAGATCTGGACGAAATTTTTTTGCCTTTATGGCCAATTCCAAATCCTGATTGGTGCTCGCCACCACGCGAGCATCGATGGGGATGGGGCGCAGACCACCCACCCGGTCGATCTCTGACTCTTGTAAGACCCTGAGTAGTTTCGCCTGGAGGTGGAGTTGCATCTCACTGACTTCGTCCAGAAATAGACTGCTCCCTCGGGCCAATTCAAACTTTCCAAGCTTCTTTGAAACCGCCCCTGTAAATGAGCCCCGTTCATGGCCAAAGAGTTCACTTTCCAAGAGACCTTCCGGAAGTGCCGCGCAGTTCACAGCCACAAAGGGCTTATTTCGCCTGGTACTTTTATGATGGACATAACGTGCAAAGAGTTCCTTTCCCGTGCCACTCTCCCCTTGGAGGAACACAGGGGCCTTGCTGTCGGCCACGGTCTTTGCCAGGTCGAGGAGACGAAGCATTTGACGGTTCTCAGTAACAATGGAAGATTCAAACACCCTGGAACCGTCGTCATCCGATGAAGAAGGCCTTTGCCCAGCTGCCCTTCTCACCAAGGACTCCATGACCCTCAGCGGAAAGGGCTTCACAACGAAGTCAAAAGCGCCCAACTTCATGGCCTCGACAGCCAACTCAACGGCCCCGTAGGCCGAGACAAGGATGACCGGGATACCGTTTTGTTGTTCCTTGATCTTGGTCAGTAGGCCGATGCCGTCCAGCTTCGGCATCCTTAGGTCCGTGATGACAAGGTCATACTGGCTGGCCTTTAGTTTTGCCAAAGCCTTAACGCCGTCGCCAACGGTCGTCACCTCAAAGCCCCAGCCTCTCAAGGCATCACACAAGGCCGCTCTTTCTTCATAGGTGTCTTCAACCAACAATACGCTTCTGCTATCACTCATAGGAATTTACCCTAATGAATTCTAAAATTACGAGCTTTCTAACCCGTAACCTAATTCTTCAACAGCTGCTTTCATGTTCATCTCTTTGATTTGTACCTGGGCGACCTTGCTCCAAAAAGGATCGCCAGAGGCTACAATCCGATTCAACATGGCCTCTGCCTGATCCGTGGCTTTCAGCCATTGGTAGCACTGCGCAAGCCGGAACTGTAAGCTATGGCTATCAGAGCCCTCAGGGATAAGTTCCAAGGCCTTTTTGAAGATAGGCAAAGCCTTCTTCTTCTGTTCCAGTTTCAAATAGGTCTCGCCCAGTTCCCGGTAAGCCACATAAAGATCCTCTGACCCACTATCTTTGCCCTGATTCAATAAGGTGATGGCCTCCCCCAGCGCTTCTACGGCTCTCTCATGGTCGCCTTGCCCGTTTGAGACGCTCGCCAACGCTATACGGACTTTTGCCTGATGATATTTGTCGGTTTCTGGTTGAAGAGCCATCTTCAAGGCTTCGGAGGCTTCATCGTATCGTTGGCGTTGGGAGAAAATAAGCCCCAGCCAATAATGGCCCTTCGTGGCCTCACGATGCGCAGGATATCTGGTTACAAACGCCTTGAGTGCCTCCTCGGCTTCATCAAGGTTTTTTTGCCTATAGGCGCATTCTCCTAAACCAAAGAGTATGTCCGCCGATGGGTTTTGGTGGGCATAATACTGGCTGGCCTGCCTGAACATGGAAAGCGCGGGCCCATACAGGTGAGACTCTCTATAGGTATCACCAAGCCATGAGAGCAAATCCGGCATATCTTTAAAGGGCAACACGGCTTTCATCTGTTCATAATATCTCGTGATGCTCGCGATGTTTCCTGCTTGTTTTTCTTTTTCAAGAAAGGCCTTCAGTGATGCTTGGAGCACTGAGGTCACCTCTGCCCTTAGGCTCGTGTCGGGGTGTTTTTCCAAGATTTTTCTTAGGGTCATAATGCTCAGTTCGTAGTTCTTGTCTCTCTGGTAAAGCGCCGCAAGCCTCAGCATAGCAAGCTGGGCCAGGGCATTGTCAGGATATTTTTCTATAACTTGCTCATAGATGTCATGAGCTGTTTCGCCGAGAGATCCCTCTCCGATGGCGAGGGGCGGGTTCTTGTTTCCAGTCTTTTCGTTCATGTGCGCGAGACGAATCAAGCTAATCAAGCCACCCTCAGTCTCAGGATAGGTACTGGCTACCAATGCATACAGCTTGGACGCCTTGTCTTCCGCCCCTTCATCACGATAGATGTCGGCTATCCTTGTCAAGATCAGGTGATTGGCTTCGATCTCAGGATAGTAATTCAACAGCTTAGAAAAAACATCCTTGGCCTCTGGCAGTTGCCCCAATTCGTAATAGTCATAGCCGGTGTACAGTAAGATTTCAGGATCTTTGTAAACCTCGTCAGGTTGCATGGCTATGACTTCGTTAAGGGTCCTCAAGGAACGCTTGAAAGATTGCATACTAAAAAGCGCCTTGCCTATCTCGATCTTTGCCTTTGTGGCTAATGGTGTCTTGGGATGAGTTTTTTCGAGCTCCTCAAAGCTTCTCATGGCCCTTTGAGGTTGCTTCCTCAACGCAAAAATCCTGCCACGCTGCAGCAAGGCCTCAGCAGCCGCTGGATGCCCCTTGTGCTGGTTTAGAACAAGGTTGAAGTAGGCCATGGCTTCATAGTAATTTTTCGCCTCAAAGTAACAGTTCCCCATGGACACCATGGCGTCGGCGACATATTCAGATTCTGGGAACCGACCGATGGCAGCCTGGTAATGCTTGGCTGTCTCGATGAAATGCTCTGACATTTTTTTTTCAAACATACCATGATAGCTCTTGGCCAGCAGGAAATAGGCCCTTTCTAAATGGCTGCTGTTTGGATAGGACTGAATGATCTTCTTAAGCATTCGAATCGCATTTTCCCATCGGCCTATTCGGTAGTACTTGGCAGCCACCAGAAAAAGATCTGTATCAGGTGAGCCAGGGCCCGACCCCACGTCCAACAACGGGTCCGTCCTGTCTTGTGCCATTAACCCAGCGCATGTCTTTTCCTCTCCCCGTGGCGTGCAAACCTGCGATGTGACTTGCCCAGACCCTTTTTTATAAGCCTCGACTTTGCCCTTAATTTCAACCCGGAGCAGACCCTTGCTCTCCCTGAGTTGATATTCAAGCTCCCTATATGGCCTTTGTGTCCTAATAAGCACAGAACTCACATGGGACGGCTTTTGGGCCATTTCTATGCCCTGGACCCACTTGTCGCCGATGATGCTTTCGCTGGCGAAGACGGTCTCCGAAAGTCTGGTATCCTTAAAGGCTATCAGCATCTCCCTGTCTTCAATCAGCACCACCTTATGGTCGGGCGAGCCCGTCAGCTGGATCACAACCTGCGAGTCGGCC
>JASFPF010000265.1:0-3357 GCA_050116135.1 Deltaproteobacteria bacterium
AGCAAACGACAAAGTTGAGCAAGAAAGAGATCGCCACCAAAGTGATGGACAAAGTGGACCAGCTGGACCTTAGGGAAGTCCCGAACAAATACCCGTCAGAGCTTTCAGGCGGAATGCAGAAACGGGTAGCCTTGGCTCGTGCACTGGTCACAGATCCCAATATTGTGTTTTTTGACGAACCCAGCACCGGCCAGGACCCCATCAGGAAGAATGCCATCTTAAGCCTAATCGTACAGAACCAGAAGAAATTCGGATTCACGACGATCATGATCAGTCATGATGTCCCAGACGTCTTCTTCATCTCGGACCGCATACTGGTTCTTTACGAGAAACAGATCGTTTTCCAGGGCACGTATCACGAACTTGATCAGTTCGAACATCCCATGGTGGATGAATTCGTCAAGAGCCTTGAAGGCATTTGGGATGAACTCACGGGTCTGCGCTCAAAGAACAGTTTTATGAAGCTCTATGAAGACGTGAGGGAAAAAGCACGGCATGAGAGTATCATCGTGGCCACATTTGCCCTTGACGACATGGACCGGCTCAGCGAAGAGCTGGGATACACAGAGGCTCAGGGGATCATGCAGGGCCTTGGGGAATATGTGAACAGACACTTTGGGGATGCGGGAATTTCCACTCGGATCGGAAGAAATCAGATAGCCACAATACTTCAATGCTCAGACTTGAGGAAGGCCCAGCTTGTGCTGGACGATTTCGCCATAAAACTTCAGGATAAGGCATTGGGTGATATTGAGAGGGACGGCCACACAGAAGCCGATTCGCTGAGGTTTCATTCGTTTTCGGTCTCTGTGGGACTGGCCGAGGCGAATGCCAGCGAGGACATACAAGTTGCCGCAAAAAGAGCAGGATCAAGGACAAAAAAGGTAATGATGTCCATGCTGGGACCTTCCAAGCCGTAGTTCGGCTAGATGTGGCATCAGGGCAAGGTTAAGGGTCGTTTCGTTGACAACCTGAAGCGATGGTGGTCCAAGGGAAAACGCGACGCTGACTTCAGAGCAGAAAAAAGGCTGAATGACATGGGTATGCAATCCTCCAATCGAAAAAAGGCGCTTCTCTTGCCCTTCGCATTATTGGGACGGACAGTCACAGGTTGGGTGAATGAACTTGGGGCTATAGCCATTTTTTTATGCAGGGCATTTGTGATGATTTTCAGGCCCAAGCAGGTTTCCAGTATCATTCAACAAGTCTATTATATTGGGGCCAAGTCCGTGACTATCGTAATGCTGGTGGCCCTTTTTACCGGCATGGTTCTTGGTTTGCAACTTTACTATGCTTTGGTCCAATTTGGCTCAGAGGGGGTCTTGGGCACCACCATATCTCTGTCACTGGTCAGGGAACTAGGCCCCGTGCTGGCGGCCATCATGATCACGGCCCGGGCAGGTTCCTCAATGGCCACGGAAGTGGGCATCCAGCGTATTTCTGAACAGATCGATGCCCTCTATACCATGCGTATCGATTCCTTGCGCTACCTGGTGAGTCCCAGGATTGCCGCCTCGATCATCAGCTTTCCTCTGCTGACGGCCGTATTTGACCTGATCGGAATTATTGGCGGATACATCAGTGCTGTCTTGCTTCTGGGCCTAAACGCCGGCACATACTTTCATGGCGTGCAGTCGGGCGTGGAGATGGAAGACATCACCGGCGGCTTTGTGAAGTCTATTGTCTTTGCCATCATTGTTTCCACGATCTGCTGTTTTCAGGGCTATTTTACGCATATGCGCAGGGATAGCTATGGCGCGAAGGCTGTTGGGCTTTCCACCACATCGGCCGTCGTGCTGTCCTGCGTCCTCATCCTAGTTGCAGACTATGTGGTGACGTCTTTCCTCATGTAGGCAGCCATGACAAACGATGCCTTAATCGAATTCAAAGACGTTACCAAGCGCTTTGGGGACCGCACCATACTGAATAAGGTCAACCTCATCATCTATGACCGTGAGGTGACCACCCTTATTGGCAAGAGCGGTACGGGAAAAAGCGTACTGCTCAAGCACATCATCGGCCTCTTAAGGCCGGATGAAGGCAGCATTCTTTTTCGGGGCAAGCCCATCGATGAAATGACGAAGGCTGCATGGCATAAATATCTCGGTCAGATCAGTTACATGTTTCAAAACAACGCCCTTTTCGACTCCCTGACGGTTTTTGAAAATGTCGCCATGCCCATTCGGCAGACGACCAAATGGAGTAAGAAGGAAATTGACGAGAAGGTGATGGCCAGAATTGAGCAAACAGAACTCACAGATGTGGTGGACAAATACCCGTCCGAGCTTTCAGGGGGGATGAAAAAAAGGGTGGCTTTGAGCCGGGCCTTGGTGACCGACCCGAAGATTGTGCTTTTCGACGAACCCACGACCGGCCAGGATCTGATCCGGAGAAATGCCATCATGAGCATGATCGCTAGATATCAGAAGCAGTTCGAGTTTACCGCCATCTTGATCAGCCATGATCTTCCGGATGTCTTTTTCATCTCAAATCGTATCCTCGCCCTTGACGAAGGTAAGATTGTTTTTCAGGGCACGCCGGAAGAATTCGACGAGTTCCAACACCCTTTTGTAGATGAATTCGTCACCAGCCTTGAAGGCTTCCAGGAACACCTGACGGGCCTTTACTCGAACCGGAGTTTTAAGGTGCGATACCAAAAGCAAATGAGTCAAAAACACCCGCATGACATCTTTGCCCTGGTCACCTTTGCAGTAGAAGACCTGGATCTGGTGGATACCACGTTGGGGCATGAAACGTCCCAACAGGTCATTAGTGCCATGGGCACATACGTGAATAAACACTTCGGGTCGGTAGGCGGATTTTCCACCCGGGAGAGCAGAGAGCACTTTATCACCGTGCTGCCGTTTTCGGATCTCAATGAAGCTCAGAAGATTCTGGAAGATTTTGCCACAGATCTTCGTGAACAGGGATTGTGGCGTATTCAAGCCGCCGCTCAGATCCCTAAAGGAGATTGCTTCGCCTTTTCCGTCTCTGCCGGACTGGCCCAGGGTATGCGGGATGAGGAGATTGGTTCAGTGTTAGGGCGAGCCAAGTCCCATCGAGAGACCATTGCACGATTTCAATGCCCAAATGTGGAGGTAGAGGAAAATGCAAAAGTACACCCATGAAACAGTGGTGGGAATCTTCGTTGTCATCGGGTTGGTGTGTGTGGGGTATATGACGGCAAAACTTGGCAACGTCTCTCTCTTTGGCGACGATTCATACACCCTGTACGCGCGGTTCAATTCGGTGTCCGGCCTGAAAGTCGGCAATTCTGTGGAAATGCTCGGGATGGAGATAGGAAAGGTGGCAGGCTTTAAGCTGGATCAGGATGACCTGCTGGCCATGGTGGAGTTG
>JASFPF010000266.1:0-3337 GCA_050116135.1 Deltaproteobacteria bacterium
CAGCCGTTGTGCCGATGAAAAAATCTCGGCTGGGAGTAAGCCCCCTGCGCGCCAGCACAATGGCGTCATAGCGGCCTTGTTCAGCACGACGTAGGATATCCGCGGCTAATCCGACCTTTAAGGGTGCGGCAACGACTTCGATGCGGCTCGGAGCTATACCTTCCTGAACCATAAGATCCTTCAAGTCACGAACAACGCACTCTGCAGTCTCGGCGTTCCTACGAATCAGTTTGTCAACTTCAGCCCTCACGTCAGGATCTATGTCCGCCCCCGCAACAAAGATCTTGGGAACCGGAGGTTGCATGGTAAACAGTGTGTACGTGAAATCATTGGCGGCGGATGATATCCTCGCGACATACTTAACAGCCTGTTTAGAATAGACACAGTCGCCGACAGTCACCAAAATCTTCTTTGCCATGGTGAGCCCCCTCCCTTAATAGGCTTTGGCAATGGCGAACCATCTTGCCGAAGCAACGCTAGGTACCGACATTCTTTCTTGGGACTTGGCCGACCGACCTGTCATACCCTATTGATCTCCAATGTCATTCATGATCAGGGCCTTTTTCTCAACAGGATACGATAAAAAGCTTTATCATCCTGGGAACTGACTAGCTCATAACGCGGTGCCTCCAAAATCTGAAAAAGGTCCTTTCGGGTTTGAACGTCACTTCCCAGTATTTCCAGTGTTTCGCCTGGATTTAGCCTCCTGAAGGCTTGCGTCACTTTCAGAAGCGTAATGGGAGCAATCATTCCGCGAATATCGAGTTGATGCGCGACGTCCTGTGCCAACTTAGCTATTCCCTGGTCCGTTTTTACTAATGACTAGCGCAAAACCCCTGCCAACTTTTGGGATATATCGTCCGAATTGCCAACGCGTTGTTGACGGTGAGTGAACCCATGCACCAAGGAAATGAAATGACCGGCAGTTTCTATCCCTCGATGGGCAGCCATCTGGCTGGAAGAAAAGCATATTTTAGGAACACAAAGCTAAGGTGATACGGAATCAAGATTGTTTCAGCATAAGATTCCATCCTTTTTCTGATAGGCTAAAGCGAGGAAGGATAGTCGTTAGTCAGTGACGATTAGATTTTCCTTGCCAAAAAACTGTTAAATTGTTAAAAAAGCCAACTAAACACATGTTAAACTTTAACGGGTGAGCCATGCTTGAGGAAGAATTGAATGCATACTGGAAGACAGTCGTGGATACGATCCAAGACGGATTGATGGTGTTAGACGAAGAGGGGACGATCATTAGCGTGAACAAGGCGCTTGAAACCATAACAAAGTACAGCCAAAAAGAATTGATTGGGAAGCCATGTACTGTTCTGCAGTGTGACATTTGTCAGATTGCCAGGGGGAAAAAAGGGAAAGACTGGTGCCTCTTATTCCGGACGGGGAGTTTCAATATGCGAAAATGCACCTTGATCCGCAAAGACGGCTCCTCAGTTCATGTTATCAAAAACGCATCGCTTCTTCGTGACGCCCATGGCCATGTGATGGGAGCCGTGGAGACGGTAACAGACGTTACTGAAATGGTTGAGAAAGACACACAGATCGAGATCTTCCGACGGGAACTCAAATCGGAAGACAGTTTCCAGGGAATCCTCGGGGTCTCTGCCAAGATGCAAAGCGTATTCGAGCTGGTTACCAATGCCGCCCTGTCTGATGCACCCGTTCTCATTCTTGGTGAAAGTGGCACAGGGAAAGACTTGGTGGCCCAAGCTATTCACACGATAAGTCAGCGCAAACGAAACCCGTTTGTTAAGGTCAGTTGTGCTGCATTGACAGAATCCCTCCTGGAGAGCGAGCTTTTTGGACATGTTAAAGGGGCCTATACAGGGGCCTATCGAAGTAGGAAAGGACGGTTTCAGGCGGCCGAAGGTGGCAGTGTTTTTCTAGACGAGATTGGTGATCTTCCCTTGTCAACGCAAGTCAAGCTGCTTCGCGTTCTTGAAGAAAGTGTCGTTGAACGTGTGGGAGACAACCTGTCAATCCATGTTGATGTGCGGGTTATCTCGGCAACGAATAAGAACCTGAAAGAGCGTGTTGATCAGGGGGCTTTTAGGGACGATCTGTTTTACAGGGTCAATGTCATACCGATTTTTTTGCCACCTCTCAGGGAAAGGCCTGAAGACATACCCCTGCTGGCAAAATCTTTTTTCCGAAAGATCGGCTTAAAAAGCGGAAGCAAGGCAAAAGGGATAAGTAATGAAGTGATGCGCATCTTCATGGAATATCCCTGGCCGGGAAATGTGAGGGAATTGAAAAGCGCTTTCGAATATGCACTTATCTGTTGTGGGGAGTCGCTAATTCGACCGCAACACTTACCGCCCAGGTTTCACCAGGCAAAAATAGTGGGGGGTAGGGCCAAGCAGGAGTCCGTGAGTCGAGAAGAAATAAAACGACAGGACCTTGTTAATGCGCTTGAGCTGACAAGGGGTAACAGGTCAGAAGCTGCCAGAATACTAGGGGTTTCCCGAGTGACTGTTTGGAATCGCATGAAGCGATTCGGGGTTGACATCAAGACCAAGGTACACAGCTAGCCCCTTTCGGTGAGATCCTCTGAACACCAGATGAACACTCAGAAAAACCTGTTCCGCTCCGGGGCGATGCTCATGGCTTTCTTGCCTGTAAATACAAGGCGCATTGCCTTTTTCTTCAGTCGATAAAGGTTATTCTGGAACGTGTCCAGCCCAAAGGGATAAATCCTTCTCAACCTACTCGTATTGACCAAGACGCTGTTCACACCATCACATCTTTCACTCAGGATGTTGAGAAGTTCGCATGCCGAGGTGCCGTCAAAATCGCCGGCAAGTTTTAGCTCTAATCCGGCACTCCTCCGGTGAATAGCAATTCTGAAATTTGCTGCCATGACGTTCTCCTCCTTTCTGCACCGCCAATCCCTAACCTGAACAAGCCAGAACCAAGAAAACCACCACGAAAGCACGAAAATACGAAGACACGAAATTCTGGCCATTTTTCTTTTTCGTGCTTTCACTCTTTCGTGTTTTCGTGATTAGCTCTTAGGTTTTCTGCCACAAAAAACACAAACTTCATTGTTTAGGGACTAATTGACGCACGACTTGGGATTCGCCGTCCCTGAAACGGACCGTAACATCCGTTCTACAAATACCGGGCCGGGTATCAGCTTTTGGGTCACCATGATTCTTTCTGTCTGAGCCCACGCCGCAACATCGATCCTGCCCACCTCTATTCCTGGAGACGGTTTCACAAGTGTCCTGGTGGCTGCGAGCTGTCTTCTGATAAGATGAATGGGTGTGTCCTTGTCAAACTGGTGAATCGTCTCCACAGCCTTTTCTTCGTTCGCCGGATCAAG
>JASFPF010000267.1:0-3324 GCA_050116135.1 Deltaproteobacteria bacterium
TGGTTAATCTTCAGGCCTATCGTGTCAAATCCGTTGAACAAAGAAGCTTCCGGCTCTGGTGCGAACGGTTTGGCGAATCCTATGGCATAAAGACCAGACTGGCTGATCTCTCAGACAGGACCCTCTATTTCCTGGCCCTGCCCGGAGAGCAGACTGCCATCGCCTTTTACGAATTGATCATGGGTATCCTTAGGCTTGGAGAAGCACCAAGGTTTTATTATCTTCCGAATACAGATCAGATGATGATCGTGGACATCCACTTGTTCTTGGCAGATCAGATCCGTCTTGAAATGATGCGCCGGCTGGGATGGCTCTCCAGCTTTGCCAGTGAGAAACATAGCCTCTTTGAGATGGTCCAGGCCTTTGAAAAGATCAAGGCCCAATGCAAAGAAAGACCCCCAAAACTCTCGGAGGCCCAGCCTGACTTTGACCTGTACAACACCCTTGTCAGTGGCGACAAAGAGGTGTTTTTACGGCGCAAGCTCCGTGAGGCCCTAGAGGCCTTTCGCGCCAAGCTCGCAACCGAAGAGCGGTCCACATGAAACCCTCATCCTCTTCTTCACGGCACAGCGACCCCAACCTTCATCTCTGGAACGGCTCTTTCTGATAGGTCCAACTGTTGATGCCGCCCGTCAAGGTTTTCACGTTTTTAAAGTCCTTCATGGCAAGCAGGCGGTTTCCCACATAAGACCGCAACCCCACAGCACAGTATAAGACCGTTTCCCTCTCAGGGTCCAGGTCGCTGATGGCATCCCGAAGGTCATCAATGGGGATGTGTACGGCCCCGGGGATGATGCCTGTCTCCTTCAACTCCAGCGAGGTCCGCGTATCCACCAAGAGAAAATCATCCCCCCTATCGAGCTTCTGCCGCAGCTCGGCAGGTGTGATGGGAACCCAGTCTCCCACATAGAAATTCTGACCGACGGCGCCGGCGATGATCACTGGATCTCTGGCCGCAGAAAAGGGCGGGGCATAGGCCAGATCCAGTTGGAGGAGATCGTCTAGGGCCATACGATTGTAAATGGCCGTTGCCATGACGTCGATCCTTTTGTCAACGCCCTTTTCTCCAATGACTTGGGCCCCCAGTAAGCGTCTGGTGGATCGATCAGCAATGGTCTTGATCTGAACCTCTTTGGCGTCAGGGTAATAGCCAGCGTGGTCTCCAGCAAGGACGTATGTGACGAGTGGGGAAAGGCCTTCGTTCACGGCCTCGGCTTCTGAGAGGCCGGTTTTTGCCACAGCCAAGTCAAAGACCTTGACAATGACTGTGCCCGTGAAACCCTTGACAGCAATACTTCGTCCCATGGCGTTTGCCCCGGCCGCCCGCCCTTCCTTATTGGCAGCTGATCCCATGGGGATAAGCACCGGTTTGCCGGTCACCAGATTCAGGCTTTCCACGCAGTCCCCGGCAGCGAAAATATTCGGGTCGTCGGTTCCCATGAATTCGTTGACCGCGATACCGCCACTCGGCCCTATGCGCAGGCCAGCATCCTTTGCCAGCTTTGTGTTGGGTCTAATCCCTACGGACATAATCACCAAATCCGCTGGCAGCTCCCGGCCTGCGTTGGTGCGTATCCACCCCCGGCCTTCTCTTTCTTCAAGACTGGTTACCTTCTCCGAGACATAAATGTCGACGCCCTTGTGTCGTAAGTGCTGCTGAACCAGCTCTGCCATTTCCCTGTCCAGAAATGAAAGGATCTGGGGCATGAATTCCACCACGGAGACCTTGGTCTTCTCACCCTCCAGGTTTTCAACGGCTTCGATGCCAATGAGGCCACCACCGACGACCACGGCATTTTCCGGTTGCTTATTCTTCACAAAGGCATGGATGCGGTCGGTGTCCTCCAGGGTTTTTAAGGTAAAAACAAAGGGGAGATCAACCCCAGGGATGGGGGGCAGGATGGCCGTAGCGCCAGTAGACAAAATGAGTCGGTCGTAGGCCTCTGCTGCCACGTCGCCCGTGGCGAGGTTTTTCACGACGACTTTCTGTGCTTGGCGATCAATCCGGAGAACTTCATGGCGTGTGCGCACCTCCACATTGAAGCGGTTTTTAAAAAACTCGGCAGTGGTAATAAGCAGGTTCTTTCTTTCGGGTATCACGCCGGAAAGATAGTAAGGGAGCCCACAAGTGGCGTAAGAAATATCCGGGCCCATCTCGAACATGACAATCTCTGCATCTTCATTGCACCGCCGCGCCTTGGCTGCAGCAGACGCTCCTGCGGCAACACCCCCCACGATGACGAGCTTCATCTTCTCCATAAACTCATAACCTCCATTATCCAATCAATGGGCCCAGGCGTCGGTTTCCAATTGAAGAAATGAGCATTTTCTGCTCTGAGCAAGGCCGCGGAGAACGCCGCTCAGAGGGAAAAGGCCATTTATGGATGGAAACCAACATAGTCTGTAGGGTCTGGAACACCCGCCTCCCTAAACCCCTTTTTTCTTAACAAGCAACTATCGCAATACCCACACGCCTTTCCCTCCACTGAAGGATCGTAGCAACTATGGGTCATGCCGTAATCAACGCCCGTGGCCATCCCTTTTTGAATGATCTGGGCCTTCGTCATTTGCATGAGCGGTGCCCTGATCCTGAGCGGTGTCTGACCCTCAATACCCACCTTTGTGGCCAGGTTCGCCAAACGCTCAAACGCCTCAATGTATTCAGGGCGACAATCCGGGTATCCGCTGTAATCGATGGCGTTCACGCCAATGAAGATATCTGTTGCCCCCACCACCTCTGCCCAGGCAAGGGCGTAGGCAAGAAATATCGTATTCCGGCCTGGCACATAGGTGACTGGGATGCCTTTTCTCATCTCCTCATCCGTCCTCGCCTTTGGCACGTCAAAATCGTCGGTCAGCGCCGAGCCACCAATGCTTGTCAGGTCTATATCAATCACCAGATGTTCCTTGGCACCCAACAACTTGGCCACCCTCTGGGCCGCATCCAACTCCAGGGCATGGCGCTGTCCATAACGAAAGCTGAGGCTATAGATCTCATAGCCCTCCTGCCTGGCCATGGCCATGGCTGTTGTGGAATCAATACCACCACTGGAAAGGACAATGGCTTTGTTCTTCTTGCTCACGGACTTTCCTTGTCTCAGACCCCTCTTTGGTCAGGAGGCCAGATGATCTTGTGGACTTGCAGGTGGAGCCTCACATCCAGATGATCTTCCAGGATCCATGCGGCCAATGTCTTGGGCGCTATCCTGCCAAAGGCCGGCGAGAAGTGAACCGGATGTGTCTTGCAAAGGCGGGAATCGGTGAGGTGGAGAATCTGTTTGGCATACTCATAATCGTCTCTGTCTGCAATGACGAACTTGACCT
>JASFPF010000268.1:0-3296 GCA_050116135.1 Deltaproteobacteria bacterium
ATAGAAGACTTTCAGGTTTTCAGGGCGCTTCGTGGCTTCATTAGTGGCAATGGTTCGATAACCCACCGGAGTTTTTGGAAAGATGCCTTTCAGAAGCAAACGGTGAGTACTATCATGCAAAAATGCTCGGCCATTTCATTTGAAGGCCCCTTGGCCCTTGGCGAAACGCCGGGAGCCGGGACTATTCAACAAGAAAGAGCGGCACCCCATTCAACAACGCTGCGAATCAGGTATGATGAAACCTTGCTAAATCATGATCACCAACTGCAAAAACGCTCTGCAAGACACCTCAGGGACTTGGTCAGGCTTGGCTTGAAGTACCAAACCGTCAAAGGAAAGACTCAAGGACAACACCTTGACGGTTTCTGGGCGGGCCAAAAAACCGACCTTGCCGTTGCCCTTTGGAACCTCTATGGCGGGAAGCCGGAAGGCTTGGCGGGTCTGGCATCCTTTTATGAATCCGGGCACTTCATGGACGTTCCGGCCATCAAGATCAAGCGGGACCTATGGCATGCTTTTTCGGTGAATCATGGGCAGAGCCTCAGAAGAGTGCCCGCTCCGCCGAGCATCAATCTGATTCCTGCTATTCTTCCTTACACAGACATGATGATCTTGGATTCAGAAATGACTCTTGTGGTCAGAGACAGGCTGGGGCTCAATACGAAGTTTGACACACAGATCTACCCCATGGATGAACATGATCAGATCAGGGCCGCCCTCAAAGAGATGGCTCTCTGTGATTAGGGTGTTATTGGGGCCAGCAGGTCCATCCTCCGGTCATTGTGGACGGCACCATCAGGATGGCCCTCTATCTAATCACCTCCATCGACATCTTCGGTTAAGATGACCCCCTCTCCCGGATAGACTTGGCGCTCCTCGAAGGGCGTGGGCCTCATCCTTTCCGGCCAATATCCAGGCTGGGGATCAGGCCCTTCCTGGGCGACAGCAGTGCGCTTCTTATCCCTCATTTTTGGATGTCTTCTGATATCCACGCCCGGCACCGGTGCGCTAAACTCAATGGGGATGTTATTGGGATCAAAGGTATAAATGGAATGAATGAATCCGTGATCGAGCACCTCAGAGACCCAGATTTCAGCTGCCTCCAGTTTGTCTTTCAGTTCCCAAAGATCTTCCTCTGTTTCCACTTCGAATGAGACGTGGTCGAAGACAAAAGGACCCTTAACAGGCACGCCGTGGTCTTTTTCAGGGGCCTTGTCCACATCCGGCCACTCGAAAAAAGCGATCATGTCGTGATCGGATATCTCGAAGAAATAGTGTCTGTATCCCGGCCGTCCAAGACCGGCCACCAAGCGCATGCCGAGCAAGTCGCGCCAGAAGCGGATGGTGGTATCCATGTCTCTGGTGGCCATCGCCAAATGATTGATTCCAGTGTAATTTGCCATATTGTTTCTCCCAGGAGAGCCTATTGCTGCCATTGGGTAGCCCTTCTTTTGTCCATGAGATTGTGATAGTTTTAGACCACCATGTCAAGACAATGGGACGCCGTCGTTGTGGGAGCTGGGGTTGGGGGGCTTTCGGCCGCTGGCAGACTGGTGAAGGCCGGACTGCGGGTGTTGGTTCTTGAAAAGGCCTTACATCCCGGTGGCACGGCCTATGTTTATACACGCAAAGGCTTTACTTTTCCCATGGGGCCCCTAGGGTTCAGTACGCCAAAGCTCATTCAGGAAAATTTGGCGGCCTTAGGCCAAGGAGATGATCTTCACTTTGGCCGTGTCCGCTATCAAATCAGGGCTTTTGATGTCAAGGTGCCCCTTTCGTTGCCCTTCAGCCGGATGAAGGAGGAGATGATAGCACGCTTTCCTGACGACGCTGAAGGGATAAAGCGGTTTTTCCAGGACGTGGGCGCGATCCTTGACGCCATGCGGTTTCCCGATCAAGGAACCAACCGTTCACTCTTGGAAGAGGCGGCGAGAACACCGGCTCGAGACTATCTCCATGGATTGATCACAGACTGGCGGTTGCGAAGGTTTCTGGGCAGTCTTGGGACCCGGGAGGCTTATGCCGGCCTTCCACTTCTTGCCGCCACGTGGAATCTCATGTGCAAGGAAGGCATCTGGTACCCTCAGGGGGGGATGAGGTCTTTCTGCGACAGGCTGACCCAAGTCATGACCCGTGGCCGTGCGAGCCTTGAAAGCGTTGGTGAGATGAGACTGGGTGCAAAGGTCAAGGCAATCAGGGTACGACACGGTAGGGTATTAGGAGTCACCCTGGCAGAGGGCGGTCATATTGATGCGGCTGGCGTAATTTCTAATGCGGACTATAAGACGACCTTTATGAAACTCTTGAAATCAGAGTCTGTACCCGAGAGATGGCGCTGCGCTGTGTCTCAGGCCAAGCAGACTGGCTCTATCTTTCAGGTCTGCCTTGGCGTGGATGAAAAGCGGGCTGATCTTTCTGCCTTCTCCGAAGCCAGTCGACTCATCTTCAGGCAGGACGGGGGCGGTTCGGTTCAAGACCGGTCGGGACTCGACTGGCGCGCTCAAGAGGTGGACCCGGAAGTTTTGGCCGGGCAAGAATTGGAAGTCACCCTCTGGAGCAGAGAGGACCCGGGCCTTGCTTCCCAGGGAGGGGCGGTCATTGTCATTCGCGTAGAGGCTGACCACGGACATTTTGCAAAATACCGGCCGGCACCAGGTCAAAGGACTCCTGCCTACCTCAGGTACAAAATGCGTTTAGGGCAAGCTCTTGTCCGAAAAACGGCTAGTTTCATTCCAGGGCTGGAGTCTGCGGCGCTGGTCATGGACGTGGCCACACCCCTTACCTTTGAGGAGAGGGGCGGGAGAAGCCAAGGTGCGGTGGCAGGGTGGTCATGGGATTTTGAGGACAACTTCGATTATCTCCCGCTAGAACTGGTGAAAACCCCGATCCGTGGACTTTACATGGCCGGATACCAGGCCTATTCGGCCCTTTTCATGGGGGGCATGCCTACAGCGATGGCGAGCGGCCAGAAGGCGGCCGAAGCGTTGTTGGAGGGTGCTGGGCCTGCCGAAGACATCAGAATCCCAGGAGTGCCAGCTTCGTAAGCATCCCGGCTCAGATATTACTCCGTCGAAGCGTCAGTCGGCTCTTGCTCATCTTTTTCGCTAATGGTCGACAACTCGTTGAGCGCCTCACGGATTTCCCGGGCCCCCTTGTCACAAACTCGGCGTACAGCCGCGAATTCTTGCTTGACTTCTCTGAGTGAAAAACGACCGAGGGTCTTCTTCAGATAAACATGTACCAAATTATAGACCGCCTGCCAGGTGTCGCGTCGGGTCTGATTCTCCAACGGCGTC
>JASFPF010000269.1:0-3283 GCA_050116135.1 Deltaproteobacteria bacterium
AATCGAGCCCGACAGCGCAGATAATCACTTTGGTCTAGCCCTCGCCTACCAAGGAAACGCCGATGATAGACTGGCTGAAGAGGAATTCTTAGAAACAATCAGCATTGATCCCGCGCACCCGGATGCCAGGTTGTATCTCGCTATGCTTTACGCCGACAGGGGTTATTTGATAAAGGCTGCGGCGCAGCTGCGGAAGCTTCTCAAGACCCATCCAAGCCACAGACCAGCTCGTGAGTTCCTGGAAAGGATCGAGGGGCAGTAAAGGTCTTATCATCCCCCCTTCTCACTCGTTCGTATGGGCCTTTTGATCCCGACAAAGTGGGGACTGGCTCACTAAGTCCTAAGAACCCGGCCCAAGGGCCTCAAATCCCGACGGGGTCGGGCCCAGATGAGAACCCCAACAAGCTCGCGATGGTTCTTCCCATGAGTCCTTCAAAGCTCTCCCTGAGTCGATCGGTTCTCCCGGCGCCTTCGGCATTATTGCGTTGACTTCCAGGTTTTGCGTGGGTTAAGTAATTAGATTTCACAAAGGTCACAGGTGTACGAGTTCTAAAAGGCATCGCCAACATGATCAGTCTGGTCAAGGGATTCAAGGACATTCTCCCAGAAGAAGCAGGGCTGTGGCAATACGTTGAGGGGGTCGTGCGTGAGCTTTTCTGCAACTTCGGGTTTGCTGAACTCAGGGTCCCGGTTCTGGAGCAGACCGAGCTTTTTGCCCGGAGCATTGGGGCCAATACGGATATTGTAGAAAAGGAGATGTACACCTTCATTGATCGCAGCGGCGCCTCCCTCACCCTGCGACCGGAGGCCACGGCCTCCGTGGTGAGGGCCTACATCGAACACAAGTTGTATGGAAAAGACCCTGTGTGGAAACTCTACACCATGGGACCCATGTTCCGCAGGGAGCGGCCCCAGAAAGGTCGCTACCGGCAGTTTCACCAAATCAACGCCGAGGTCTTTGGGCTCCACAACCCCAGGGTGGATGCGGAACTGATTCTTCTGTTGATGACTTTCTTTCAGCGCCTCGAGCTTCCAGACCTTGTGCTTCACGTCAACTCCCTGGGCTGCCCCGGATGCCGCCCCCAGTTTAAAGAGGCCCTGACATCGTTCTTGAAAGGCCACGCCGGCCAGCTGTGCTCGGACTGCCTCAGGCGGCGGGATAAAAACCCGCTGCGCATATTCGACTGCAAGGTGGCGACTTGCAAAGAGACCGTCTCAGAGGCGCCGTCCATTTTAGACCACGTTTGTGAGGCGTGCCGAAACCATTTTGACACCGTCCTACGGGCCCTGGAAGGGTTTCACATCCCGTGTCACACAAACCACCGTCTTGTGAGGGGGTTGGACTATTACACGCGAACGACCTTTGAAGTCCTTGCCCAGTCTTTAGGGGCCCAAGATGCCGTAGCAGGGGGCGGACGCTATGATGGACTCGTCAAGGCATTAGGCGGCCCGGATCAACCGGGTGTCGGCTTTGCCATCGGTGTTGATCGACTCATGACGCTTCTGGCCGACCGTGCAGCCCGTTTTGAAAAGCGACCCCAGCTTTTTATTGCAGCTCTGGGGCCCACGGCCCAGACCAAGGCCTTTGAATGGCTCCAGTCTCTTAGATTGCACAAGGTTCGCACCGAGATGGATCTTCAAGATCGAAGCCTTAAGGCTCAAATGCGGCGGGCTGACAAACTTGGGGCATCTTATGTCCTGATTGTGGGAGATCAGGAACTCGAGGAGGAGGCCGCCGTAATCAGGGACATGAAGACCAAGTCCCAGGAGCGCGTGCCCATGGACGACCTTGTATCGTGTGTTATCAACAAGATGAAGATTGCGTAGCCTTCGCATGTAGCAGACCTAAGGATCGGAAAGGAGCCGGTTTTGCTTGATTCCATGGGAAACATGAAACGGACCCACCACTGTTCGGCGTTAACGGCCAGGGATGTTGGCCAAGAGGTCGTGCTCATGGGATGGGTCCAACGCCGCCGAGACCATGGCGGCGTGATCTTTGTAGATTTGCGTGACCGCGAAGGGCTGACCCAGGTCGTCTTTAACCCGGAATACAACAAGACAGTTCACGAAAAGGCCCATGTCATCCGCACCGAATATGTGTTGGCGGTGCAGGGCAAGGTGGTGCTCAGACCTGAAGGGATGATCAACTCCGACTTAAAGACCGGTGAGATTGATGTAATGGTCTCAGAGTTGAGGATCCTGAATCACTCCCAAACGCCGCCCTTTGTCCTGGAGGACGATACACAAGCGTCGGAAAATATAAGGCTCGAGCACCGATACCTGGATATGCGCCGACCCCACGTGCAAAACAACCTCATGCTGCGCCACCGGGCGGCTACGAGCATACGTGCCTATCTGAACGGATTGGGATTTATCGACATTGAAACGCCATTTTTGACCAAGAGTACCCCGGAAGGGGCAAGGGACTACCTGGTCCCCAGCCGGGTGAATCCAGGACAATTCTATGCCCTTCCCCAATCCCCCCAGATCTTCAAGCAACTACTCATGCTGGGTGGGTTTGACAGATACTACCAGATCGTTCGGTGCTTCAGAGATGAAGACCTTCGGGCAGACCGACAGCCGGAATTCACCCAAATCGATGTGGAGATGTCCTTTGTCAGCGAAGACGATGTCATGGGCATCACCGAGGAGATGATGGCCGCTGTGTTTCAAGACGTCCTTGGCGCAGAACTTCAGCGCCCCTTCAAACGCCTGACCTATGAGGAGGCCACCGGCCGATTCGGCCTGGACAAGCCCGACTGTCGATTCGGCCTGGAATTGAAGGATATCTCTGACATTGTTGCCCATGCCGAATTCAAGGCTTTTGCAGATGTGGTGAGGAAAGGCGGCCTGGTCAAGGCCATCAACGCCAAGGGATGTATGGATCTTTCCCGCAAGGAGATCGATGACCTTGCAGCATTTGTCGCTATTTACAAGGCCAAGGGCCTGGCCTGGATCAAAGTCCGTCCAGATGCCTGGCAATCCCCCATTGCCAAGTTTTTCTCTGACCAGGAAAAGGAATCGCTACGCCAAAGGCTGGACATGGAATCTGGGGACCTTGTCTTCTTTGTTGCCGATCAAGCCAAGGTAGTCAATGAAGCCCTGGGACACCTCCGAAATCACCTCGGTCACCAGCTCGGCCTAGTGGATGACGACCAAACCGACTTTCTGTGGGTCACCGAGTTTCCCCTCATGGAATACGATGAGGATCAAAAGCGGTACTTGGCTATCCACCATCCTTTCACAGCCCCCTTGGAGCAACACATGGAACGTCTCATGGAAG
>JASFPF010000270.1:0-3265 GCA_050116135.1 Deltaproteobacteria bacterium
TTCCCCGCGGCTTGCCGCGACTAGTGATGCATTAGACATCGAGCTCTATGATGCTTGTTAAAGAATCCAGGAGCCAGGAGTCAGAATGCAGTAGAAAAAAGTTGGTGTGGACCCCGCGAGATCGGTCGGGGAATCTATTCTGTCTTCTGAATTCTTGATACCCCGCTGCTTGCGACGGGGTAGTTCATTGACAGGCAGAGGATTTGTTTACTTAGCTTGAATGTCGGCTTGCTTGCGGTCTGGGTGCGCTTTTGGGGAAGGGCTGAAGATTGGTGCGGCATCGTGTAAGGCCGCCCGGAGCTATATTTCAAATAACTGAGGAGAAAACCATGCCTAAGATGAAGACAAACCGAGGCGCGGCGAAGCGCTTCAAGGTGACGGGGACAGGAAAAATAGCCTATTCAAAATCACACGCAAACCATATCCTGACTAAAAAGACCACAAAAAGGAAGCGGGTGCTCCGTAAGTCCCATATGGTGGACAAGACCAACGTCGCCATGGTGAAACGCCTGATTCCTCATGTGTGATATGAAAGTCGAATGTGGATGACCATGCCAAATAGGGAGGACTAAGTATGCGAGTCAAACGAGGATTCAAGGCCAGAAGGAGGCGAAACAAGATACTAAAGCTTGCTAGGTCTTACCGCGGAGGACGAAGCAAGCTATATCGCACGGCTGCCGACACGGTGGACAAAGCGCTTCAGTACGCATACAGGGATCGAAGGACCCGCAAGCGAGACTTCAGGACTCTGTGGATCGCCCGTATCAATGCAGCCGCACGCCTCAACAATCTATCTTACAGTCGCTTTATGGGCGGACTGAAACGGGCCAATGTAGAAATCGATCGAAAGATACTGGCGGAGCTGGCCGTTTCAGATCCCAAGGCCTTCTCCCAAATAGCGACCATCGCTGCCGGTGCTGTATCGTGAACGGCAAAAGCGAGCCCATTAGGCGTCCCGACTTGTGGGGACGCCGAAGTTAGCTCGCGAATCAAAAACCGCCCATGAAGGAAGAGCTGCAGACGTTAGAACAGGAAGCCTTAAGGCTGCTAGGGGCAGCCGGGGACCTGCAAGGGGTTCATGCTTTGCGGTCCCAGTACCTCGGGCGTAAGGGAGCCGTGACACAATGCCTGCGAAAGATGTCCACCTTGCCTCCGGAAGAGAGACCTGCGGTTGGCCGCCTTGCGAATGAGGTGAAGACAAGGCTTGAGGCAGACTTCAGGGAAGCCATTGTAAGATTAGAGGTAGATCGTAAAAGACCTGCAGGGGCCCTGGATGTCACTTTGCCTGGACGACCTGTTGCCAGAGGGCACCTGCATCCTATTACTCAGATAACGCAAGCCATTTGCGAGATCTTCCAAGGCCTTGGTTTTCAAGTCGTGGAAGGCCCTGATGTAGAACTTGACTATTACAACTTTGAGGCCCTTAACATCCCCAGAGACCATCCTGCCCGTGATATGCAAGACACCTTTTATATCTCTGACAACATCGTTTTGCGCACACACACGTCGCCGATTCAGGTCCGCGTTATGGAAAGGCAATCGCCGCCCGTACGCATCATTGCCCCCGGCAAGGCCTATCGCGTTGATTCGGATATCTCCCACACCCCCATGTTCCACCAGGTAGAGGGATTGATGGTGGAAGAGAACATTTCCCTGGGTAACCTGAAGGGAATTCTTACGACCTTTGTCCATCAGATGTTTGATGAGGACACGAGTTTGCGCTTTCGCCCCAGCTTTTTCCCGTTTACGGAGCCGAGCGCTGAGGTAGACATCCGGTGTGTGATCTGCAAAGGTGCAGGCTGCCGGGTCTGCTCCCGTACCGGCTGGCTCGAGGTGCTGGGCGCCGGCATGGTCCACCCTGCGGTATTTGAGATGGTCGGCTATGATACGGACCGATACACGGGTTTTGCCTTTGGGATGGGCATCGAGCGGATCGCCATGCTCAAATACGGCATTGAGGACATCAGAAAATTCTACGAAAATGATATGAGGTTTCTCCAACAATTCTGATAAGAGGGCAGGCGTCTTTTTTTGTCCCTTCGTCATGAAATTTGTGCTTTTTCTGGCAGAAGATTTAAACACTGACCACAAAAACACGAAAGAATGAAAGCACGAAAAGGAAAAACGGTCAGACTTTCGTGTCTTCGCACTTTCGTGCTTCCGTGATAGGTTCTGTTCTTTTTGGTTCTGGCTTGTCCGGGTTAGGTTGACGGAGCAAGGAAAACTGACTTTTTGCGAAACCGTCCATTCTAGGAATCCATGAGAGTTAGTCTGAGCTGGCTTCAAGATTATGTGACCATTGACGTGGAGGTGGCCAAACTTGCAGAGGCCCTCACCATGGCAGGGCTCGAGGTCGACGCCCTGGTGGACCGCTATACCTATCTGGACCGAATCGTGGCGGGGCGCATCATCGAAATAGCCCCCCATGCTGATGCCGACACCCTGTCCGTTTGCAAGGTCGATGTGGGCAAGGGGATGAAGACCATTGTATGCGCTGCTACAAATATCAAAGCAGGGGACCTCGTACCGGTGGCCCTTGTTGGAGCCGAACTTCCTTCAGGAGACAGGATCGCCCTCGAACGGGTCCGTGGCCAGGCGTCAGAGGGGATGTTGTGCTCTGAGGCAGAGCTTGCTGTTGGAACGGATCGCTCAGGCATTCTTTTGCTCTCTGAGACGGCCACGCCAGGTATGGGCATGGCGACCGCCCTTGGTCTTTCAGATACCATCATCGAATTTGACCTGACACCCAATCGCTCTGATTGCCTGAGTGTCATCGGCATCGCCCGTGAGGTGGCGGCCATCCTCAACAAACCCTTAAGATCTCCTGAGGTGACGCTCCCATCGGGCGAAACCCCCGTGGAGGATCTCACGTCTGTGACCATCGAAGCCCCTGAACACTGTCCTCGATATGCGGCAAGGGTGGTCCTGGATGTTAAGATCGGGCCGTCTCCTTTCTGGCTTCAAGACCGATTAAACTCTGTGGGGCTTCGCTCTATCAACAATGTGGTCGATGTGACCAACTTTGTTTTGATGGAGATGGGTCAACCCCTCCATGCTTTTGATTTTGACCGATTGGGCGAACACCGCATTGTGGTGAGGACGGCACAGGGAGATCAGAACTTTGTGACGCTGGACGGCGTACAACGTGCCCTCAGCCCTGACATGCTCATGATCTGCGACGGAAAGGGGCCGGTTGCCCTAGCCGGCATTATGGGTGGACTCGAGTCTGAAATCGAAGATGATACGAGGGCCGTGCTCATTGAAA
>JASFPF010000271.1:0-3242 GCA_050116135.1 Deltaproteobacteria bacterium
CTTGTCCATGCCAGGATCGAAGCTGGCCAACCCAAAACTTGCCGTGATAGCTATCTCCTGGTCCCCAATGGCAATAGGCTTTGTTGCCATCTCTTGTCGCAATCGCTCAGCGACAGCCCAGGCGCCTTCACGATCGGTCTCTGGCAAGACGATGAGGAATTCTTCCCCGCCATACCTAACGGCCCAGTCAATATCTTTGCGCAACGCCTCATGAATGAAATCCACGACAAGCCTTAGCACGGAATCGCCGGCTAAGTGTCCACGACTATCGTTGACGTTCTTGAAGCGATCGATATCGCACATGATCAGCGACAAGGGATGACCGTACCGGCTGGCCCTGTTGAGTTCTTCAGGCAGGTGACTTGTCATGTAGCCTCGATTAAAGCAGCCCGTCAGATGGTCTGTAATGGACAATATCCTGATCTCTTCGTTAGCCATTTTCAGAGATCTTTCCAATTCCAAGATACGCTTGCCTGTTGTGAGCCGCGCCATGAGCTCGGTGGGGTGAAAGGGTTTGGTCAAATAGTCATCCGCCCCCGCTTCAAGGCCGGCGATGATGTCGTCCCTGGAATCTTTGGCTGTCAGAAATACGATGTAAACGTAGCCTGGCGAAGCATGGTTCCTTATGGCGCGACATAGGGCGATACCATCCATTTCCGGCATCATCCAATCGGTTAAGACCATGGGAAAGAAAGTCTCACGAAAGATCTCGAAGGCCTGACGTCCGTTTGCCGCGGCCACCACGTCATGTCCGGCCTTGGCAAGGCTGTTTTCCAACAGCTTTCTGGAGACTGCATTGTCTTCAGCTATCAATATGGGAAAGGAATCTGTCGGTTCTTTGGTCATGTTCGCCAACGGTTTTCCGTACCTAAGTCATCTGCTTGGCCTTCAGCGTTTCAGCAACCCCCAAGAGTTTTCCTCTGATGGCATGGGCTGCCTGAAGGCTTCCTTCCAACACATCCTGCCGGGCGTTTGTTTCGATTTGTTTGGCAAGTTCATATATGTCCTTGAACCCCATATTTCCCGCCGCCCCCTTGATGGCATGGGCTGCCTCAACGGTTTGCTCTGTGGCTCCGTGGGAAATAGCTGCTTCCAATTTAGTCATATCGGAGCTGGCCGTTTCTACAAAGAGATCCACCAGCTCCAAGAATTCATCTTCCTCAAAGCCTAGATTGGTTGCCAACGCCTTCAGATTCATAGGTTTCTCCTTATCAGTGCCTTTAGCCGTGACACGGGGCCTTTGTCGTTGGCTGTTCCCCCTTGCCGGAAGGCGGTGCAATCGGAGTCTGTCGACTTTCCAACCAGTCAGGGACAGGCAGTGCATAGTGCCTCAGGATCCTTTGGGCTTCTGGAACAGGGATTTTTAGGTTCTGGCCGATGTGATAGGCCCTGATCTGGCCACTCTTGATCCAGTTTCGGATGGTTTGACGGGTCACGCCCAATAATGATGCCAAATCTTGGGTGGATAGAAAGGTTCTGTTTGCTTTATGCATGGCGGTTTCTTATCCGCTTTTACCGGTTTTGCCGGTTTTTCTGCAATAGGGATGCCAATCTAACGAGTCAGACGCGGTTTTTGGCGGAAAAAGATGCTATGGCCTGGTGGTTGAAGCCCGGCGCCCTGCCCACGAGGCGACCGCAGGGAGGAAGATGTTTTTTAAGGGGCAGGGTTTCGTCAAGATTTTGACTCTCTGTGATAAAAAAAGCCCTGTTAGGGGGGTGCCTAACAGGGCTCAAAGGAGGTGTGAAGGAAGGAAAGGAGGAGAATCTTCAACCTCTTGTTTGTGATGTGACAGCAATTCTCGTGCCACAGGTCATCGGCGAAGACAGCCCTAATATTATCAATGAGTTACACCATTCAATGGCTGCACGTGGGGGGGCGTGAAGCGCTTCATCGGCCCCAGGGGTGATGGGATTTTTGACACCCCGAACCCCTTAAGAGGGCGGCGGCTTAGTGTCGGAGTTCGGGCCAACAAGTAAGCAGAGGTTTTTCCAAGGTCTGGCGAGACACGGGTTAGGGCTGGATCCTTTGCATATACTTCTTTGCGACGGCTTGTGGGTCCAAACGAAGGCATTGGGCATACGATTTGAGAAAACCTTGTAGATGGAATCTCGAGGGCAGGTCTTCAAAGTGGTCCTCTTCAATGGACCGCAGCAGGGGGATCCGAACCTTGATCTCTTGGGCAATCCGTTCCAATGACATTCCCAGTTCCCTTCTGATTCTCCTCAAGTCGTTTCCTGTGAGCTGTTGGTGTGAGAGGATCTCGTGAACCAGAGGCGTATCGGCCGGCTCGGGTGATTCTGGTTTTGACGGGCCAGATAAGGTATGTTTCATGGTCTGGGAGGCCTTCAACTCGAAAAGGGGTATCGGCTTTTTGGACACTCCTTTGTATCGTATACCTTCCTCCAAGTCCCCGCTCCTTATGAGGGTCTGATCATATTCGGCTCGCGCCTTTTCATTGATCAAGGTGACAAAAGCCTCTTCGAGCCGGCAAAGGATTCTCTTTCTTTCCGATTCAGAAAAAAACGAATAGGTGGCCAGGGCATCATCTCCATAGAGCTCCATCCCAGCTTTGTAGGCTTGACGAATCTCAAAGGGTGTCGCATCGGGCGCCAGATCGAAGACCTCATAGTGATTCTGTTGGCCAAAAGGCTTCATGGTTTTTCGTTACCCCCCCTTTATGGTGAAGACCTTGAAGCGCCCACCTTCTTGGGTCGAGCTTTGGACTGGTCGTTTTCTGTGGCGAGGATTTGCTGAGAAATGGCCCGAAGATCAAGGGCCGCTTGGGTGTATGGGTATTTATCCACAAAAGAGACCTTCTGGCATACGGCATAATGAACGCGGTCATCAAAGCGAATGTTTCCAAGAAATTGCATCTGAAGCCCAAGATGCCTTTCGCAGACTTTGCAAATTTGACGGCCCAGCCTTGCGTCGTCGTGCTTTCGAAACTGGTTGAGGACCAGCTTAAAGCGAAACGCGCTCAGGGCCTTGTCCACAGATGCGGCCTTTTCCGGTGTTTCGTGCCTGAGCATATCCACAAAGGCCGCAGGCGTTTTCCAGGAGGCCTTGATGTGATGATGAAAAGCACGGAGCTGGGTTTGTTTAAGGGCTTGTCTTATCTTGCGGAAATATGCGGAACGGATGAAGTGGTATGTATTCTCAATGGAGGTGGGCTCGGGTGTGGTGACAAAGATGCCCAAGTTGGACAGGATGAAAAAGTCCAGGGTGTTGAAGGCGGTGCCTG
>JASFPF010000272.1:0-3203 GCA_050116135.1 Deltaproteobacteria bacterium
TGGCGATGCATCTGACCTCACGCCCGCCGCGTCAAGCGGTGGTGGCGGGGGAGGAGGATGCTTCATCTCTGCAGGATGCCATGGGGCCATGGTCTTTTCGTTCATCATCGTTGCCGGTCTGATCATGGCAGCGCTGGGGGCTTGCTCAGAATCTTTTGAATTTGATTGAAAGGCCCCAGGGGCTTTGCTATACGATACCCATGAAGCGTTTTACCCGGTGCGTTGCTTTTGCGTTGATCCTTTTCTGCTCGGCGGCGGCCAGCCACGCCTACATCCTTACTGCTGAACAAATCTTGGGCTTTCTGATTGACCAGCTCGGCACCCTTAGGACCTTGATGGTAACACAAAAGACGGTCCTTTATGACCCTGATGTTGCAGGGGGCCTGCAGGAATTTGAGGAGACCCTGTATTACGGATTTCCGGACCGATTCAGGTCCGAGGTGACAGCGCCTGCGTTAGAGCAGGTGCGGGTGGCCAACCCCGATGGTGCTATCCTCGTCATCAACGGAAGGATTATTGGTGAGGCAGAAGACGGGCTTGACCACTTTAAGGACCTTCTCCTTTACAGGGACACAGGGATTCTGGTTGATCGACTTTCTCAGTCAGGGGTCAATCTTGAAGTCGTGAGCCTTGGAAGATTCAAGGACAAGATTGTCTATGTCATTGGGGCCAAATACCCGGACGAATCGGTCCCTCAGGTGTGGATTGATAAGAACACCTTCAGGCCGACCAGGTTCCTTTTGCGGAGCCATAGCGGTGAAGGGGCTCCCTTGACAGACATTCAGTTTACCGATTACAGGTCCCTGGACAAGAGCAAGACTTATCCCGGCCGCATCCTCTTTTTGGAAAATGACACACTCGTCAAGATGCAGGTCTTAGAGACCTTTAAGATCAACCCGGAGATTCCTGGTCAGCTCTTTGATGTGGCTTATCTCAAGGGGGTGTATGAGCCATTGACCCCCACCCCACCCATGCCTTTGCCTGATTCTGAACCGGATGAAGTCAAAAAGAGTATGGAGGAGTTTAAAAAGATATTTGAGTAGTAAGAATTAGAAGGCCCCGGTAAGCCTGGCGATGACGATGCGCAGGATCTCTGAGGTTCCTTCACCGATTTCCAGCAGCTTTTGATCCCTGTAAAACCGCTCAACATCATATTCCTTCATGAGCCCGTATCCGCCATGTAGCTGCACAGCATGATTGGCCACTCGTCTCATGACCTCCGAACAGTAGAGTTTTGCCATGGCGGCTTCCTTGGTGAAAGACTGATTCTGGTCCTTCAACCAGCAGGCCCGGTAAAGGAGGAGTCGGGCGCACTCAATCTCCATGGCCATATCGGCAAGTTTGAAGGCATTGGCCTGGAAGGTTGAAATGGGCCTTCCGAACTGTTTCCGTTCTTTGGCATATTTGAGGGCCATCTCATAGCAGCCCTGAGCGCCACCCAGTCCCATGGCACCAATACTGAGACGGCCACTGTCAAGGGTCGCCAGCATCTGGTGAAAGCCCTTTCCCCGATGTCCAAGAAGATTGTCCTTGGGAACCCGGCAATCTTCAAAATACAGCATGCTGGTGTTTGAAGCTCGCCACATCATTTTGTCGTGCATGGGTTGTGCCGTGTAACCGGGTGTGCCGGATTCTACCAGAAAACAGCTCAGCTCATTTCGACCGTCACCCCGCTTGCCGGTAGAAGCCATGACTGTGGTGCCCCCTGAGATCTCTGTGGAAGCGTTGGTGATAAAGATCTTGCTGCCGTTAATGACCCATGTGGCACCGTCAAGGACCGCATGGGTGCGGCAGGCGCCGGCGTCGGATCCGGCGTCTGGCTCTGTCAGGCCAAAGGCCCAAAGCATTTCTCCAGTGCAAAGCTTGGGAAGGTATTTCCTCTTTTGCTCCTCATTGCCAAAATAGTAAAGGGGACCGATGCCCAAGGAATTGGCCGCCGCTACGGTGGCCGCCTGGGAGGCATCCACACGGGCAAGTTCTTCGGTTGCAATGATGTAGGAAAGATAGTCCAACTCCTGGCCGCCGTATTCCTCAGACACGAAGATGCCGAAGAGGCCCAGTTCTCCCATGGCCTTGGTCAGCTCATAAGAAAAAGCCTCGTCTTGGTCCAATTGCCTGGCCAGAGGCCTAATTTCCTTTTCAGCGAAATTTCGCAGCGATTCCCTTAGAATCTTCTGTTCCATGGAGAGTGAAAAATCCATGAGCTGCCCCTTGTTGCCAACTCAAAAAAGAGCATTTTGTCCCCTGAGCAAGGCCGCCCAGGGATCGACGCCGAGGCGTACTTTTCGTGCGTCCCAGGCAAAAACCTGCGGAGAAAGCCGCCCAGAAGAAAAAGAACCAATTATGGCCGAAACTAAGTAGCAGAACGACCCATGGTCGTCAACTATCCTGTAGGGAGAAGGAAGACAACGCTGTAAAAAGAAGTATAAAGGAGATATCTGAACTAATCTTGCAAAATTGGCCAATAATATGGCAATAAATTCATTTTAACCGACGATATTGTATTTAAATTTTAACAAATGAATTTGCTATTAGGACCATACGGTATTAGATAAGATAGTTTTTATAGCTGAGTCCACAACCTAGCAAGTTGTCACAAAAGATCGTCTACGGACTTTGACGGTCTTAATTTTTTCGCGCCTTCCCGGCGCCAGCGTAGCTCAGCCGGTAGAGCGCCTGATTTGTAATCAGTTGGTCGGGGGTTCGAATCCCTCCGCTGGCTCCAATAACATGGAGGGGATATCCAAGGAGGGGTTCCCGAGCGGTCAAAGGGAACAGACTGTAAATCTGTCGGCGATGCCTTCGGAGGTTCGAATCCTCCCCCCTCCACCAAACCTCATAGTAAGTTGTGTGTAGGAGATAGCCAAAGCGTTCGTCATGGCATCGCGGGGACTACATGCACTTCCTGCATTTCTCTTACTATGTTTTTGCCGACGAGCCATGAGCTCAACCCAAAGCCTTTGCAGGAAACACAATCTTAGGCTGTACTATCTTTTAACAGTTTTGATTGGCTGAAAATTCGCCTTTTCCCAAGACCCATGAATGCATGAAAAGGCCTTGGTGTCGAGGACCTGAATGCGGGAATAGCTCAGTTGGCTAGAGCATCAGCCTTCCAAGCTGAGGGTCGCGGGTTCGAGCCCCGTTTCCCGCTCCATATTTCATTATTTTGGGCCGGCCCACGTAGCTCAGGAGGTAGAGCGCTT
>JASFPF010000273.1:0-3194 GCA_050116135.1 Deltaproteobacteria bacterium
TTCTTGATCGAAACGGTGTCCTCGTGGCTACCTCCCTACGCTTTCAAACCGTGGCCATGGATCCTTTCAGGGTGAGGTCTGTTTCCCAAGAAAGAAGGCACAAGACATTCAAATTACTACAAGACATACTTGGCGTCTCAGTCAGCACACTGGATCATCTAAGCCATGTGAAATTGGCCATGACCCCTGTGACAAGAGCCGTAAATCTCAAAACTGCCACGAGGATCAAGACACTCATCAGAAAAGGACAGTTGCCAGGGATCGAACTCCTGACCGAACAGATCAGAGAATACCCATGGGGGCATCACGTAAGAGCCGTTCTCGGCGTTGTCAGAGGCAGCCGTGATGCCTTGTCAACTTACAGAGAGAAATACCCAAATCTTTCGGCTCGACGGCTCAAAGAGCGCTTCCCGTGGTATCGGTATGCTTCCATCAGCGGGGCAACCCCCCAGAGAGGTATCGGTGGCATAGAACAGGTTTTCAACTCATGGTTGGCTGGCATTCCAGACCGTTACCGCTATCACCTCGACCGTAATCTGATTCGCATGGAAAACTTCACAGAAAGTATCCAAAAGGGGAAAAAGCCCTCCTCTGTTGTTCTGACCATTGACATGGCGCTTCAACGGTTCGTTGCCCAACTCGTCCAAAACAAACTGGTTGAAAAAAAGGCCAGCCTCGGCATGGCCGTTGCCATGGAGGCTCACAGCGGCGAAGTTTTTGCCGCTTACTCAGCATCCTTTGACGGATGGAAAATGATTTCTGACGACAGCCAGGTTTTTACCTCAAGCTATGAACCAGGCAGCGTCGCCAAGCCGATCATCATGCTGTATGCTTTTCAGTTGGGTATCTTGACCGAAAACGACCGGTTCAATTGCAACCTGTCTGTTAAAATAGGCGACAAGGTTTACAGAGATGAGCACAAACATCCCCATGATCTGACGCCAAAGGAGATTCTTGCTGTTTCGTCAGATTCGGGCATGGCACAAATCGTAAGAAGGATCATTCTTAACCGAGGAAAGCAGCTTTCGACAGACATGGTGAATTATCTCATGGGATGCGGGCTCGGCAAAAACATGTCCATACACCATACGGCCAGACCCAGAAGCACCCTGCCCTCTCCTGACCGGTGGACATCGATAACGCCGTCCCAGATCTCAATCGGTTACGAATTCGAAGCAAGTCCATTGCATCTGGTCAGTATTTATGCCGCATTTGCCAATGGTGGGGAAATACCCAAACCCATCCTGGTAAAGAGGGTCGTCGACGAGTATGGGAAGCCTGTCAGGGAATTCTGCCAAACGCATCCATTGAGAGCCTGTTTTCCCCGGCATCATGCATTGCAGCTCTATGACTATCTCAAGTCCGTGGTCTCTTCGCCGGAGGGAACAGGACGGAGGGCAGCAATAAAAGGCGTTGACATCGCAGGAAAGACAGGAACCGCAAGACGCCTTGTTCATGGGAGATACAGCCGGAGGTCACACAATGCCACTTTTATAGGAATCCTACCCATTGAGGAAGACCTCATCATGATCATTGGGGTCTTTTTTCAAGATATCCAAAGGGGTAATGACTATGGCGGGTCCGCATGCGCACCAGTGTTCAGAGAAATCGCCGAATACATCATTGCAAGAGGAGCGTCATAAGGAAAACAGATGGTTTCTTTGCACACCCTAAGGATGGCCGGCTTTCTCGCCTGGGCAAGGAGAAAGAATCCGTTAGGGCCAGATGTTGACCTAGTACTGTTGGCGCCTATGCTGACACTCTGCGTCTTTGGGCTGCTTGCGGTTTTCTGGGCCGGGCTTTCTCCTCAGTTCTCAAGTCCCTTCATATTGCTCAAGGAAAAAGTGAGATTCATCCTTCCCGGCATCGGCCTCATGTTATGTTTTTCCAAGATTGACTATCATTTTTATGAAAACAGGGGATTACAAGTGGCGATATCTCTTGCCGTCATCGTCTTCCTGGCGTTGCTGTTCTTCTTGGGCCCCAAAGAATTCGGCGCCAGGCTTCGATTCCTGGTGTTCAACAAGACCATACAGCCCACGGAATATGTGAAGGTGATTATGGTGATTGTCCTTTCTTATACGATCACTGAAACGTATAGAAAAGACTTGCCTGGCTATTTCATCTTTTCAATACACTCCTTGCTGTTGGCAATCCTTTTTGTCCTCATCGCCTTGCAGCCAGACTTTGGCGCTGTTCTAATACTGTTGGCAACCGCCCTGTGTATGCTCATTGTAGCCAGGATACAGGTGAGAAGGGGCCTGTTCATTCTTGCTTCGGTCCTGATTTCTGTTGGAGTGACTTTGTTGGCCCTTTGTTTTGTCCTGGCAGAAGATTTCTATGGACTTGAAAGATTGAAAGCATTTTTGGAATGTTTCTTTGTTAAAGGATGCAAAGAATATCAACTCATCAATGCCTACCATGTCATTATTTCCGGGGGGCTATTCGGAAATAGTATCAGGGATGTCCTCCATCCTCATGGCATCGTCCCAATGGAATCCAATGATTTCATATTCTGTGTCGTGGCCGAGGAAACCGGATTCCTCGGTGTCGTGTTTCTTCTCTTGATCTATCTTCGATTTATACAGAGGGGCTTTTTCATTTGCAAACATTGCAAGGATTTTTTCGGGCAGTCGATGGCATTCGGTCTAACGTGGATCATCGGATTTCAGGCCCTCCTAAACATCCTGGTCGCAACGGGGTTGTTGCCCACCACAGGTGTCACGCTTCCGTTCATTTCCCACGGCGGAAATTCTCTACTCTCAGCAATGATCGCCGTTGGAATTCTTCTGAATATCTCAAAAAACACCAACCAGATATGAAAAGGACGAGGGATTGAACCATGTACAGGGGACTTCCCAAAGAAAACAGGAGAAGGTTCTCTGAGCTCGTGAAGAAAAGGAGGCACTGGATGGCCCTGACCATCTATGACAATAGCCTCACAGCGTGTGTGATGAGCAGAGAGGATCACGGCAATGAAATGCGCATCAGCGCCATCAAACAGGATCCTTCATGGGGCATCAGGGAGGGGCGTATCGTAAACAGTCACAAAGCTGGACAAGCCATGGGTTTCCTGCTGAAAACGGTATCTGAGAAGGTAGGCATCAAAGACAACCGCGTATTGATCGGGCTTGACAGCCCCCCTTTGAGACTAACCCCCAAGCAATGGACAGATGATAGTTGCCTCAAGGCAC
>JASFPF010000274.1:0-3190 GCA_050116135.1 Deltaproteobacteria bacterium
AAATCCGCCTGTACAGGTATTTTCCGACGTGAGTGGCTCGGCTGCGCCGGCCTCCAAACCCATAACCGCAGCCGCCTTTTCTGCAGAGGTTGCCCCGCCAACGATACAAGCACTAACCGGCGCTCTCCCTTCCACAATAGCGGCTGCGCAAGCACCACATCCCGTATAGCCGCACCCACCGCAGTTCGCCCCGGCCAAACAGTCGGTCACCAATGCAATGCGCGGATCTTCCCACACATAAAACACCTTGGATGCAATCCCCAGCAATGTTCCCGCAACACCTCCCAAACCCATCATGAGAAGTAAGGCTTCTATCATTTTCTTACCTCCGTCTAAATCATCCCTTTAAATCCGAGGAACGAAAGGGACATAAATCCAGCCGTGACCAGAGCAATGGAAACGTCCTGCAAAGGCCCGGGCACCCTTCCTATAATGATCCGTTCACGCAGGCCGGCAAACAGAATCAGGGCCAGACCAAAGCCGGCCGGGTAGGCCAAAGAGGAAACGAGCATTTCCAGAAAATTGTACTCTTCCTTGATATTGATCAGACACACACCCATGACCGCGCAGTTGGTCGTAATCAGGGGGAGAAAAATACCCAGACCTGCATAAAGGGCCGGGATGTTCTTTTTAAGAAAGATTTCCACAAACTGAACCAGCGAAGCGATTACCACGATGAATACGATCGTCCTGATATACTCAAGCCCTAATGGTTTTAAGAAAACCGCCTCGAAAATCCAGGTCACAATACCTGCCAGGGCAAGGACAAAGACCACGGCCATGGCCATACCAGTAGCGGTCTCCATCTTCTTGGAGGTACCCAGAAAGGGGCAGTTCCCCAGATACTGAATCAGCAAGATGTTGTTGACCAGGATGGCGCTGATGGCAAGTAAGATAAAATCTCCCATGGGAATTCTCCTTTTGTTGTCCTTATACTATTTTCCAGCCAGGTTCATGACGGCAAGCATTAGACCCAGGCAGACAAACGCACCAGGGGCTTCAACCATGAACGTAAAGGGCTGAAAGGACGGCCCGAATAGTTGAATCACCGCTTCTGAAAATGGAACAGAGATGGTACCGGCACCAAAGCCTTCACGAATAGCGGCCAAGGCGCCAAGGGCAATGGTAAATCCCACGCCTATGCCGAGCCCGTCCGCTATCGATGCTGGCAGGGGGTTCTTGGAGGCAAATGCCTCGGCTCGCCCAAGGATAATACAGTTTACCACGATCAACGGGATGAAGATGCCGAGTTGGAGAAAAAGCGGATAGGCCACGGCCTGCATGACGAGTTCCACCACCACGACAAACGTAGCGATGATAATGATGAAACACGGCACCCTCACCTGGCTAGGTATAATGTTACGCAACGCAGAGACCAGGATATTCGAACACACAAGAACAAAGGTGGCTGCAACCCCCATCCCCACGCCATTTGCCACCGTCTTGGTCACCGCCAACACCGGACAAAGCCCGAGGACAAGCCTGAAAGGCGGAATCTCATCCCATAACCCCTTGGTAAATTCTTGGACAATTGTTTTGGCCATAACTCTTCTCCCTATTTGGCAAAAGCCTTGGCTTGCTCCACGATCTGTGGCTTCAATCTGGCATAGAATTCTGCGCTGTCCGTAACACCCTGGCACACACCCCTTGATGTTATCGTAGCGCCTGATACTGCGTCTATCTGCCCCCCGTCCGGTTTAACTTTAATAGCCTCGGTGATGGACAAGCCCTTAAACTGGGCTCTGAAGGACGGATCATCCTTGGCCCTGGAACCGAGGCCAGGGGTCTCAGCGTGGGTGGTGACGCCCATACCCAGCAATTGATCCGTCTCAAGGTTAACACCCACCATGATGCCGACATCTCCCCCAAAACCTTTGCCGGACGTCTCATAGGCTACTGCATGGGGCTTGCCATCGAAGACCCCGACATAGAAACTCCTCTCTACCTCACCGTCTTTGACCTTAAAGCGATCAACCAGGGGATCATTGCTGCATCCTTCCAAGATTTCTATAATGGCAGGCCCTTTTACAAACTTAAGCTGCTGGTACTCGATTTTTGCCGCAGTTCCCGATTTAACACCTGCCAGCAGCGCGCCGCCACAGGCCGCCAGAATGGCAAGAACCACGATCATCCTTATGATATCACGCATTTTCTACCACCTTTCCAATCGCTTTGGGTCTGATCTTGTCGAGGAGGGGATTGGCAAGATTCATGAGGAGAATGGAAAAGGGCACCCCATCCACGTAGGCCCCAATGTTTCTGACAAGCACGGTCATCACCCCGGCCAAGACCCCGAAAATAAGCATGGGAATAAAATTAACAGGCGATGAGGAGTCCTCGCCCACCAGGAAAAAGGCTGCCACTAACGTATAGCCGGTAAAGAGGTGGAAGAGTGGGCCGGCATATTTGGATGAGTCGGAGAGGTTAAACAGGAGTGCGGTAATGAAGATGCCTGCCAAGAAAGAAAGGGAGATCTCCCATCGGACATAGCCTCTTAATATGAGGTAGAGGCCGCCTACGATGAGTCCTAGGCCGAAGGTGGATCCCACGGCCCCTGACTGTCTGCCCATAAAGAGATCGCCCAGGCTAAACTTTTCAATGGCCGCCGGGCCAAAGGCCTTTAGATCGGCCAAGGGATAAGTCATGACAAAGCCCAGGTCATAGTGACGAAGGGCCTCGTCAAAATCAAAGACCCCCTTGAACGAGATGACAAGCATGGCCAGGGCGAGTAAAGGCGGATTCAAGGGATTGAACCCGATCCCGCCGAATATCTGTTTTCCCACGATGATGGCAATAAACGTCCCCAGGACAATGACCCACCATGGAGCGGTCGCCGGCATGAGCATGCCCAACAAGAGTCCGGTGACCGCGGCGCTGCCGTCGCCAATGGACATGGACTTACCCAAGACCACATTCCAAAGGAGTTCCCAGATCATGGCACAGGCCATGGCAAAAGCAATTACCCCAAGGGCGGGTGCGCCATACTGGCTGATGCCCATCAACACGGCCGGAAGGGCGGCGATCATGACATGGTAATTCTTTGTGGATATCTTGCTGCCGTCGTGCCAATAAGGGGCGTGGGCGACGACCAGCTTCTTTTGACTACTCATTGGCTGCCTCCGCGGTTTGGATCAGGCTAAGTTCATATTTCCCAAGCTTGATGTATTGGAATATGGGAATTCTTGATATG
>JASFPF010000275.1:0-3145 GCA_050116135.1 Deltaproteobacteria bacterium
GAGTCCGGCAAACCCATATTCTCTCTTTTGAGCCCTTTTAACCTTCCCTCCGAGGGCGTTCACCATGTACTGCATCCCGTAACAGATACCAAGGACCGGAACCCCTAAGTGAAAAATGGCTGGGTCCACTCGGGGACTGCCTTTTTCGTAGATACTTGCCGGACCGCCCGACAGGATGATCCCCTCTGGGGCAAGGGCCCTCATCTGGGCAAGACTGATCTGCGGCGGTTCAATCTGACAGTAGACATGTTGCTCACGGACCCGTCTGGCAATGAGCTGATTATACTGGGAACCAAAATCAATAATCAGAATCACGCGTGCGTCTCCCTTCCCCGATCCATGAGGCGAATAAACTGATCGAAGAGGTAATTGGCGTCGTGGGGGCCGGGTGAGGCCTCGGGATGATACTGTACTGAGAAAATGGGCAACGTGCGATGCCTCATTCCCTCCACAGTCTGGTCGTTCAGGTTGATGTGAGTTATCTCTATGTCCGCATCGCAGATTGAATTGATGTCCACACAAAAGCCATGGTTCTGCGAGGTGATTTCCACCTTGCCCGTCAGAAGGTTCTTCACCGGATGGTTTGCCCCACGGTGACCAAATTTTAGCTTATACGTCCTGCCACCAAAGGCAAGGCCCAAAAGTTGATGTCCCAGGCAAATACCAAAAACAGGATAGTCTTCCATCAAGCCCCTGATGGTCTCCACGGCATAGGCAACTGGCTCAGGATCCCCAGGACCGTTGGAAAGGAGCAGGCCGTCAGGGTTCATGGCCCTGATCGCCTCCGCACGGGTGTGAGCCGGCACAATCGTCACGGCGCATCCTCTTTCAGCGAGGCTCCTGATCATGTTGAACTTTATACCGCAATCGAGAGCCACGACCCTAAAGCGCGACTCTTTTTCATATGGCCACACATAGGGCTCCTGACAGGTCACGTCCCTGACCAGGTCCCGACCCACAAGGCCCTGAGACGCTCTTGCTTTCTCGGTCAAAGACAGGGGATCAAGATCCGTTGTGGACATGACCCCTTTCATGGCTCCTGCCAGCCTGATATGTCGCGTCAGGGCACGGGTATCTACCCCTTCAACACCTAGGATGCCTTGCTGGTTTAGATAATGGGCGAGGGTCTCTTGACATCGCCAATTGCTCGGCGTGGGCTCATACTCCCGAACCACAAATCCCTCAACCTGAATCCTTGCCGATTCTATGTCTTCAGCATTGATGCCATAATTACCGATGAGGGGATAAGTCATGGTGACAATCTGCCCCTTGTAGGAAGGATCCGTCAGCACTTCCTGGTAACCTGTCATGCTGGTGTTGAACACTACCTCGCCCGACACTTCGCCCTCTCCGGCAAAGGTGCTGCCATGAAATACCGTACCATCTTCTAATGCCAGTAACGCTTTCATCCTACCAATGCATACGGACCTTGACGCCGCGGGAGTGGAGCTTATCTTTGATCTCTCTAATCGTATGGGTTCCGTAGTGTACGATAGAAGCCACAAGGGCGGCATCGGCCTTGCCCTCTGTCAACACATCATGGACATGATCAATGTTGCCCGCACCGCCCGAGGCGATGACCGGGATGTTTACGTTCTCACCTATGAGAACAGTCAAGGCTATTTCGTAACCCTGCTGAGAACCGTCTGCGTCAATGGAATTTAGACATATCTCTCCCGCCCCAAGGTCTTCTGCCTTCTTGGCCCAGTCCAGCGCGTCCATGCCCGTATAGGTCCTGCCACCATGAATAACCATCTCGTAGCCTGACGGAATCTTTTCAGATGGCCTCACTTTCTTAACGTCCATCCCAAGGACAACGCACTGGCTCCCGAAGGCCTGCGCCCCGTCAGCGATGATGCGAGGATGCTGGACCGCAGCGGTGTTCACGCTTACCTTTTCCGCCCCGGCGAGGAGGACACGGCGCATATCCTCCAGGGTCCTGATGCCTCCCCCAACAGAGAAGGGTATAAAGATCTTTTCGGCCACGCGATGGACCACATCGATCATGATGTCGCGCCTATCGCTTGAGGCCGTGATGTCGTAAAAGACGATTTCATCTGCCCCCTGTTCATAGTAAAACCTGGCCATCTCTACAGGATCACCGATATCCACATTCCCTTTGAACTTGACACCCTTGGTCGTCTTCCCATCCCTCACATCCAGACAGGGTATGATCCTCTTACTCAACATGGCGACCATCCCAGGCGCAAAAGTTCCTCAGAATTCTTAGTCCTGCCACGCCGCTTTTTTCAGGGTGAAACTGCATGGCGATCAGGTTCTTGTGGCCAATCACGGAGGGAAACACTATACCATAGTCCGTTGTTCCAATGACATAGTTATCCGAGTCAGGTCGCGGGTAGTAAGCATGTACAAAATAGAACTCATCAGACGGCGTAATCCCCTCCATAACCGGATGCTGTTTTTGCAGGCGGACACCATTCCACCCCATGTGGGGTATTTTCAGGCGCTCCTTTTGTTCAGACAAAAGAGGCTGGGGAAAAAGTCTGACCTCACCCTGGATGATCCCTAAGCACTGGGCTCTGTTCTCTTGGCTCCTTTCGAGAATGATCTGAGCCCCCAGACATATGCCGAGGATCGGTTTGTTGGCCTGGAAGGCTTCCTTCAACACCTTGTCCAAACCAAGTTGCCTCAAGTCGGCCATGGCCTTTCCGGCCGCCCCCACACCAGGGAAAACGATCCGTTCGCAGTTTGAAATCTCATCGGTGCGCTGAGTCACTCGGCACGGGAATCCCAACTCTTTCAGGGCCCGCTCCACACTTTTCAGGTTGCCAGCCTTGTAATCAATGATCGCAATCATTGGGTTGTCCTTGTAACATTGGCAGAGATTGTTTCAATCAATTTTTGGATCATCGCCAAAAGAGTTGGGGTGATCCTGAGGGCTCAAGGGTCCAAGGATTCCAGGGTTCAAGTAAAATGCTGAATGGTTTCATCTGGTTTCAGGTTCAACCCAAGCCGTTTGCCATGTGTTTAGAGATCTGTTTATTTGGCAAAACTATCCGCAAGACCGGGAATGCGGAAGGATATTGACATGAAGGTGATACTGACGCTGTCTGATCCTGTTCGACAGCCAAGCAGGCTTGTTTCGAGCAACCAGTCCCATTCCTTGACATGCGGATATGTAAAC
>JASFPF010000276.1:0-3143 GCA_050116135.1 Deltaproteobacteria bacterium
GTGCACGGACGCCTGGTAAGAAGATTCAGCAGCTCTTCCTCAACGCGTGCTCGCCTTGCATGACCTTGGGAGGTCTTAAACGGGGCAATCACTTCGGCCTTTTTACCCAGGACGTTGCAGAACCGGGCCAATTTTTCTGGTAAGACTTGCCGCGCGTGGGCTTCTGCACACGGGCGAACCGCCGTGTTTACGTGTACCTTTTCAGGATTCAGCTTTTCGATCCAGAGCTTGAATTTTGTGGCGTCGGTCTCGGTGGCGTTGATACCGTCCAGGACAAAGACCTCAAGCCATATTTCGCCCCCATAGGCCTTGCGGAAGGCCATGAGTCCCTGAGCCATAGTTGAAAACGAAATTTCAGGATGGGGACGATTGATAGTTTCAAATCCCTTTTGATCATAGGCATCTAAAGAAGGCAGGACCACATCCGCCTCCATGATGGCTTCACGGACCCGGCTATCTCCCAGGAGGGACCCGTTGGTCAACACAGCCACGGGCACCTTCGTGTGTCTCTTGATATGGTGAATCAGCGGTCCGATTTCGCTGTTTAGGGTGGGTTCCCCTGAACCAGCCACTGTAATATAATCCGCAGATATGCCCTCTTGGAGTTTTTCACGCACCTGGTCCAAGATTTCTGCCGCCGGTATATAGGGCTTTCGCTCGATTGTTTTCTCTTTGGTCCGTCCAAGCTGGCAGTAAATGCAGTCGTATGAACAGACCTTGTAGGGTACCAGATCCACGCCCAGAGATCGTCCTAGTCTTCTTGAGGGCACAGGCCCATAAACGTGATGCTCGCTCATCCACTCAGTCGTTGCAGTCTAATGGTCTTTGATCCGTTCGCAAAAGACCTGTTGGAAAGGAGTTAGGCGTTGTCTTTCAGAAAATCCTCCACCGTGTGCCATATTTCCCTGATGGCCTTTGATACATGACCGTCTGAGAACTCCACAATACTCTGACTCGCCACCATGGCATAGGTGACCGCGGTATCATAAGGGATGCGCCCCACGAAACCAATGTTCTTGCTGACGCAGTATTCGGCGATTTGATCGGACATCTCCTCGTTTAGGTCAAACTTATTGACGCAGGCAAAGGTCGGTATCTTGAAGTGGGCAGCCAGTTCTCCCACACGCTCCAGGTCATGAAGGCCTGATAAGGTGGGCTCGGTTACAATCAGAACCGCACTGGTCCCGGTTATAGAGGCGATCACCGGACACCCGATCCCTGGAGGACCGTCTACAATAATGGTGTCAAGCCCCTGTTCCTCTGCCAGCACCTTGGCCTGGTTTCTCACCAAACTGACGAGCAGCCCCGAGTTTTCCTCGGCAATGCCTAGTTTGGCATGGACCATGGGCCCGAACCGGGTCTCTGAAATATACCACTTGCCGCATATGCTCTGGGGAAAGTCGATGGCCTCGACCGGGCAGAAGTGGACACAAACCCCGCATCCTTCGCAGTCGATTTTGTCCACGACAAACTCCGGGCTGATGGCATTAAACTGACACCGCTCCCGGCATTCCCCGCACTCGGTGCACTTGTCGAGATCTATCTGGGCAATTCGCCCTCCCTTAAAGTCCTCTTCATGCTTTATGTCCGGAGCCAGTATCAAATGCAGATCAGCGGCATCCACGTCTGCATCAGCCAAAACCTTATTTTGGGCAAGGGCAGCAAAAGAGGCCATCACGCTTGTCTTGCCGGTGCCTCCCTTGCCGCTTATGATGGTCAGCTCTTTCATTGAATCAATTCGCCTATCTTTTTGTGTACAGCTTGAAAGCGGGCCTTCATGGTTGGATCAACGTCCACCAACATGATGCCACGAGAATAGGCCTCGGCAACCTTTCGGTCATTGGGGATCTCCATCAAGATGGGTATGCCTTCTTCTTTGGCATAGGTGTCGACTCGATCGTCTCCCACATCGCTGCGGTTGATAATGATGCCAAGAGGAATCTCCAAGATCCGAACAGCCCCCACCGCCAGCTTCAGATCATTCAGGCCAAAGGGGGTTGGTTCGGTCACCAAGAGAGCGAAGTCCGAACCCTTCAAGGCAACAATCACCGGACAAGATGTCCCAGGCGGGGCATCGATGATGGTGGTTTTTTCAGGGTCGATATACCCCTTCACTGCGTCAATGAGGGGCGGGGACATGGCCTCACCGATCCGCAAGCGGCCATGAATGAATTCTACCGGGCCAGACCAACCCTTTTCCAACAGCCCAAGTTCACGCCCCTTTTCGCTGATAGCCTCCCTGGGGCAAACCATCAGGCACCCCCTACAACTGTGGCACAGTTCCGGAAAGGTGAGGACTTTTTTGCCGATCACCGTGATGGCGCTGAACTGACAAATCTCGCCACACTCGCCGCAAAAATCACACCGTTCCAGATCAACTTGTGGGACAGGCGTGGTGATCTTTTCGTTGCGGCTGAACTCTGGCTTCATAAAAAGGTGGGCATTGGGCGCCTCCACATCGCAATCTAGGAGCTGGACCTCCCCATTTAGGGAACGGGCCAGGTTGGTTGCAACCGTGGTCTTACCCGTTCCCCCTTTTCCACTGGCTATGCATATGATCATGAAAGCTATCCCCGCGTCATCGTTGTGCCACACTTGGGGCATCTTTGGTCGAAACATGGCGTGCCTTGCTGGTGGGGGACCCTTTCGCCACAGTTGGGGCAAACACAGTCTCCCCCTGGGCCTGCACCAAAGCCGCCCTGACCGCGGCCCCCGCCACCTTGGCCCGTGCCTCTACCTGTTCCAGGGCCCTGGCCTCTAGGGCCTGTTCCGTCTCCTCTTGGCATTGTCATCTCCTTAGTCTGTCATCCCTCGCGCCCTTCTGCTTATCCACGATGGCAAGGGATGAACCTTTGATGAAATCGTGGGGGAGGGCGACATCAGAACGCTTTAGGCTTGATGTTTGAGGGATTAAGTTGTCGATATAATATGTTTTAACAGTAAGTTAAATCCTCGCACTCAAGACGTTTCGAAAGAAGCCATGGTTTGACCCATCTCCAATGATCAGACTTGTTTAGGGCTTTTCCTTTTCGAGCTCTTTGATACGCCTTTGGATCTGCTCCATCTGCTCCTGAACCATCTTGGCATCTTCCTTGAGGTAAGAAAGCTCTTCTTGCCTGTTCAACTTGGCCGGGGATGCCGTG
>JASFPF010000277.1:0-3141 GCA_050116135.1 Deltaproteobacteria bacterium
TTCCCCAAAGGGACACGCGGTTTTCCCCTAACGCGAAAATAGCCGACTCGACGCTGACATCATCTTTTTCGGCATTCAAAGCAAAGCTGTCTATACTTATGGGCAAGCCCAGATCCAACGGGAGCATCAGATTCTCACCCTTCAGCTTGCCCCGAGCCGTGGATAGGCGGGGTGGATCCAGAAGAATCTGTCCGCCGAGATCGCCTTTGATCCATCCATGAAAAAAATCATTGGTAGCCAAGAGTCTGTCCACGGTTGCCTTGACCAGGTGACCGGCAAATTCCAGGCTCAAGCCCTTGTCTTTGAGATCAAGCTTCAATGAAGCCTGAGAATCCCCATCTTGAACGAGCAGTTTCTTGATCGTTAGCTCTCCAGGATGACGCAAAACATCCAAGGAGAGTTTCGGGCCTTTTTCTACCATGAGATCCCCGGCAAAAGATGTCTTAGTGCCCCTATCCCATACCAGGTGCCCCTGCGAAACGGACACCGGTGGGCGGATATGGTATGCTTGTGGCAAACCAATAGCGTCTGAAACCCACTGGGTGGCCATGGGTCCCATCTTTCCCTGAAGCGTTACGTCTGTTTTATTCAAGCCCTTCAGAAAGTTGTCTAGAACACCAGACACGCTGAGCGAAGCGTCCAGCATGGTCAGATGAACATCGTTGAAAGAAAGCCGTTGCTCAGTGGCATCCTCTACGGCACCAAAGTTTCCCCCGACGACTTCTATGGGTCCCGTCAACAGGCTTGTGTCCGCAGCAAGATGTTTGATGTCCCCTTTGGTTTGCCACTGCCAGGCCTCAGGCCTAAACAATGGTCCTTTGAGCTGCAGCTCAGAAAGTGACACGGTACCGTCCACACGCTTGAAGTCTTTGAGATAGGCTTTCGAACGGTCCAACGAGGCAAGCCATGAATAGATCTCTCCCAAGAAGATATCCAACATTGGAGATGTGACCTCAAGGTAGGGCTCTTTTTGCCAATCTAACCGGAGAGACACCCCAGAGAACGAGGATTTGCCCAACTTGCCACGCAACTGCCCTACATGGAGGGCCCTCTCATCATAGACGTAATCTTGGCCACTGATTTCTAGAGGATAAGGGATGCGTTCGTAATGGCCAGACAGATTGAATTCTGAAAGATCCAAACGTGTTTTGATCGCGTCTCTTCTTTCCCCCAGGACCAACTTTCCCTTGCCATAACCCTCAATAATGTTCATAAGGTCTAACTCTTGTGCAAAAGACTGGTTTGAAACCAGGCGTTTTAAAAGGGGGTGAAGCTGAGCCAAGTCCGCCTGCATCAGCATATCTAGGTGAAAAGGGGCAGCTTTTCCCCTGAACCCCAGTTTTAAGGTCCCCTCACGTCCCTCGATGCTGCCCATGCGTGCTTCAAGATTGGTTCCTTCAAGGATGTTTTTAGCAATGATGACGTCTCCCTTGACCGCCTCCAAATCCAGGTGAACGCCTGGGACGAAGACCTTCCCGTCGAGCAGACTGCCTTTGATCAGAATGTTTTCTCCCTTCCCTAAATCATGCCACGAATTCCCATGGGTCCTGAGATGGATGAGGGGCGCCTGGCCTCCTCTGAGGATGTCGAAAATCCTACGGGTGGTGGCCATATCGCCGGCCAAAGCGAGGGCCGCTTCCCGGGTGGAATCAACGTCTGCATCCCTGCCTTCCAGTTCCAGAGTGATCTGCGGAGCGCTGTGATCCAGGGCCAACTTTCCCATGATATCAATCTGAGGATCATCAAGATCGAGCGCCTGGAGAGAAACCACAACTTTTTGGTTATCCACCAGAAAAGTGGCCTGCAAGCGCCTGCCTCTAATGACCCCTGGCTCAGCTGCCTCATGACGGGTACCCTGGGATAGGCCATCTGCCACCGTTCCATGAAGATGCCTGAGTCTGTCCGCCCTGAGCCGAAAATCCATGATATCCAAGTTGACGCCCTTGGCTGAGTCATCCATGGATACATCCACGCCGTGGAATTCAAAAACGGGCTGCGTGTCTTTACCGTGACGCAGTCGGCCGTTTTCTATATGCACGACCAGGCCAGGGGCTTTCGATGCCAAAACAGCTAACGCAGCAGCGGCCTTGTCCTGAAAGGCCGAAAGAGAGGTCGGTTTGAGTTCCTCCTTGGTCTTGTCTGGACTTTTGCCCTGGACCTCCACGGTCAAATTGAGGTCTTTAGCCTTCACGCTGGCAAGACGCACGTCACCCACAAGGATGGGTAAAAGCCTCGGATGCATTGTCAAAGACTCTAGACTTGCACTGACTTTCCCTGGGATGGACAAACTTACCTGATAAGTCGTCACGTGAGGACGGGGCAGAAAAGACAGATCAAACCTCCGAGATTCCACTCGGCCACCCACAACCTCGGAGATGTTGGCAAGGATTATTTCTCTGATTGGCCCAAGGTTGGCGAACGTCGGCAAAAGAGCCATGAAGACGGCCAGCAAGATGACAAGGACGCCCAGGCTTCCCATGATCCAGAGGGATATTTTCTTATAACGGCTCACTGAGAATACACACCTTGCTCTCAAGGGGTTTGAAGCAGTTCTGGATTGAATGGCCTGCTGGATTCAGTGAATCCTGCTTCTGGTCTATGATCCTTCCAGTATGGTGATCTCAAAAATTTAATCCCACATTGATAAAAAATGTGAAGTCGGCCGATGCATTTGCAGAGTCAAAAATATCCTCCACTCCACCCGCCTGAATGAATATCTTCTCCCCTGCCTGATAGTGCAAACCCACCAGGATCTCAAAGATCCGCTTGTCCAACAGGTCGATATTTGTATGCTCAAAGGGTCGCGTCAGATAGTTTAGCTGGGACAAGACGGACCATCGAGGCCGGAAACGGTATTCGACTCCGAACATGATGGTGTAAAACTCCCTGAGGGAGAAGCCGGCATCATCAAAGGCCTCACCTGGAAAGGTCACATCGGCGTTCAGGTAGAGGCTGAGGGCCTTTAGATCCTTCTCCAACAACAGGCCCAACCCCCAGTCTGTCTCTCCACTCCCGAAGGCCCGATCCTCATCGCCTGTGGGGAGCTTGAGGCAGGCTCTCGCACTCAATGTGGGCCGGTGATCGCCTTGGTTCCAGATCTTTGTCTTGGCCATTAATGTCAGGTCACCGATGCCGGTGCTG
>JASFPF010000278.1:0-3138 GCA_050116135.1 Deltaproteobacteria bacterium
AAAGGTTGGTGAGGACCCCACGTGATCGGTCGGGGGATCTATTCTGTCTCCTGAATTCTTGATACCCCGCTGCTTGCGGCGGGGTAGTTCATTGAATACTGTTTACCAGGCGCCTCGCAACAACCAAATAGCTACCCAGAAGACGGCGGCCACAGGTGCCAATGTGGTAAATACGGGGTTGAGGCCAGACAGCAACCCTAAATACCCAATGATCTTGTTGGCTAAGTAAAATACGATGCCCACTATCGAACCCAACATGATCCGGTGGCCTGCAGTCATCACGCCGAGACGACCGAACACAAAGGGGAGGGAAAGCAAAATCATGGCACCTGTGGTCAGGGGAATGCTCAATTTTTGCCACAAGGCCAAAAAATAGTGATCCGCATTCTGGCCTCCTGCCTCCAATGCTTGGACGTAATGGTATAGATCACTTGGTGATAGGCTATCTGGAGGCAGCTTCAAGATACGGATCTGTTCCGGACTCAAGAATGATTCTAAAGTCAGACTGGAAAGGTGCCTTGTTGTGATGGTTTTTTCGATAATGATTTTCTGGTAAATATCTTTGAGCAACCATTGCTTGTTATCCTGGATGTTTGCCTCTCGGGCGTGAGTGAAAATTTGAAGAAGGCCCTGCTCGTCATGTTCATAGATGTCGATGTCGGAAGCGATTTTGCCGTAAAGCGTTTTGCCTACCCGGATGAAGGAAGGGCCTTGGCAAGCCCAAAATCCGCGTTTTGTCAGCAGAATCCCTGTATCGGAGAGGGCCAATGAACGTTGCATTCGGGCGCGCTGCTCCATTGGCGGGGCGATAAACTCAGCCAACACGCCTGTGGCCAGCATCAGAAGCGTTCCGGTTGCAAGTACTGATAGGCAAATACGTTTCAGCGACACACCGGAAGCCTGCATGGCGAGCAGTTCGCTTTTGTCAGCCAGTAATCCTAGGGCAATAACGCCGCCCAGCAAGGTGCTCACCGGTAGAAAATCGAACATTCGCCTCGGCAATGTGAGGACCACAAAGGCGACGGCATCTTCGAGCTGGTAACTTCCAGTTCCGATGTCGTCCAGTTGCACCACAAGTTCGAGAAAGCTGAACAGACAAACCAAGACAAACAGCACCGCCACAACTCCCTGAGCCAACCTGCTACCAATATAGCGATCAAGTATTTTCATTAGTTATTCTTGTCCTGACGACGAGGCTACAGAAGCCTACCATCGCAGGGGAAGCATCCCATAGGACCGGACCGGATGGAAGAGTCGTTTCACCTGTGTCACCGTCTGAACGGTAAACCTGATGGCCAAATCAAGGCCAAGAGCAGGCCGGCCAGCAATACCTGAACCCACCAAATACCAGGGATCGTGCCTATGACACCTTGTTCCACCCACATCTTGGCTACCCCACTGAGGTTATAATAGATAGCATAGACTATTACTGCGGTAACAAGTTTGGCGTACTTGCCTCGGCGCGGGGCTGTTCGACTTAAGGGGACACCCAGCAGGGCGAGGAGCATGGTTGATATAGGTACAGAGAGTCGCCACTGGAGTTCTGCAATATCCGACGGGCGGTGGGAGTGGGCCAGCTGCGAGGTGGAGGTGGCCTTTATTTTGTATTCCACAGGCGTTAAGTCAGTGGGGCGCAAAAAAAATGTGGATTTGTCGAATTTCGTGACCTGACCTCCTTCTTCATTGCGGGGGAATTCATACAAATAACCGTCAAAGAATATGAGTACCTGCCTGCCGCTGGTCTCATCCAAGCGCTGATAAACTTGCTTTGCGTTCACAACTTGTATGGTATCGTCGCTTTCACTTTGCACAAAAACTTGCTCGGCTCGATCCTGTTGGCGGTCAATTACTTTTGAAAAGACGACGTAATTTCCCTGGCTAATTTCATAAAAATTTTTAGCCTCCAATCGGTTTATGTCAAATTCAACATCCGCTTGTGCCTTCAACCAGTAAATTTTTTCGTACGCCCAGGGCCGGAGATACAGCGACAAGCTTCCAGCCAGCACCATGAGTGGCAAAGACAGGCAGAAGACCGCTTTCAATACTCGGGCAATGCCTACACCACTAGCCGATAGGGCGATCATTTCAGAATCTGTATGCAATCGTCCCAGTGCCAGTACAACAGACAGATACAGCGTGGTAGGTATCAGCACTTCTAGGGCGATAGCGGCTTTGAGCAGGATCAACAATAAGACCGTATGGCCTGGCAGCAGGCCCTGCGTGGCATCGGCCAGGTAGCGGGCTGCGGTGTAGCTTGCGAAAATAATCAGAAGAATGGTGCCTATCACCCCCAGGGGTTTGCATATTTCACGAATGAGATAGCGGTTTATGATCAAAGTACTTGCTCCTTGAGGCGCTCGGCGGTGCTAATGTCTCATAAAAAGGAAGGGTTTTGCAATGTAATTACGCGCCTCCCGGAGGATCGGGTGTGCTCGGAAAGACCTAAATGTTGCTCATGCGAAAGGATTTCTCGAGTGAAATAAGTAAAGACGTCCATTTTGCTTGACAGAAGCATATTCACTTTCTATTTTGTTATCATAGGTCCGTGTGTTAGTTGTGAAATTCGTGTTTTTTCAATAGCTAATCACGAAAACACGAAAGACTAAAAAGCACGAAAAAGAAAAATAGCCAGAATTTCGTGTCTTCGTGCTTTCGTGATGGTTTTTTCTTTTTTTGTTCTAACTTGTCCGGGTTTGGTGCATAAGAAAAGTGTGATCCCCTAAGGGACAAATGATGGGAAACAAAGGACTATGAAAGCTGTAATCTTGAGTGCGGGCCAGGGGCGGCGGCTCCTACCCATGACAATCAAATCTCCCAAATGTACGCTGCCCATCATGGGACAATCTGTCATCGAATGGCAGGTGGATGAACTTGCCAAGTGTGGGATTAATAAAGTGACAGTGGTTGTCGGTTTTGGAGCCGATCAAGTGGAGCATCTCTTGGTTACACGATATGAACCAAACCATGTGCGGACTCTTTACAACCCTGTTCATGCTATGACGGACAACCTGGTCAGTTGTTGGGTGGCGAGGACCGAGATGACCGAAGACTTTGTGTTGTTAAATGGCGACACCTTGTTCGAGGCGGCTGTCATGCAGCGCTTGCTCGCGACACATACCGGGCCAGTGACTGTGGTTA
>JASFPF010000279.1:0-3124 GCA_050116135.1 Deltaproteobacteria bacterium
TTGAATGACCAGGAGGGTGTAAATACCCATGAGAGCCGCCGCATTGGCAATGCCCAAATCCCGGAAGACCCGTAGCGTGATCTTCCACTCACCTTCTCCGGACCAATCCACCCAGACACCGGAAGGTGGGCGATCCTGTTTCAACCGCCTCTGCATGTCGATAACAGCCTCGGCCGGGGCACGTCCTGCCATTTCTCCAAAGACGTAAACAACCCTTTCCAAGTTCTTATGATAGATAGGCTGATCTTCTGATGCGTAGACGAATTCGCCCAGCTCTGCCAGGGGAACCATCTTGCCAGAAGCCGTCCTGATCGGTATCTGAGAAAGCAACACACTGCCAGCGCGCTTTTGCCGAGGCAGAATGAGCCGCACGAGCAGGGCCTGACGTTCTCCTGGCGTGTGCACCGAGGCCGGGGTTTGGCCACTGAGGGCCGTCCTCAAGGTGCGGTTGATCATCTCGGAAGAGACACCATGAAGGGCAGCCTTTTCCTTGTCCAAAACAAAATCGATCCTCGTCCGAGGGGCCTCAACGGTATCATCAATATCCACCACAAAAGGTTCGGTTTCCATGATTGTCTTGATGTGAGCTGCACCTTCGATGAGCCCTTCGTATGATTTGTCCGGGCGTCCGTACACCTCGGCCACTACGGTGGCAACCACAGGCGGGCCAGGCGGGACTTCCACGAGCTTCATACGTCCCTGATGGTCCGTAGCGATCCTGTCCAGATCTTTTCGAAGCCTCAGCACGATCTCGTGGCTCTGCTGCTCCCGTCTTTTTTTGTCCGCCAGGTTGACCCGGATGTCGGCTACATGTCCTCCTCGTCGAAGGTAGTAGTGTCGAACCATCCCATTGAAATCCATGGGAGAGGATGTGCCTGCATAAGAAACAAAATGGGTGACCTCTGGCACCTCTCTCAGATAGTCCTCAAAGGCCCGGACGACCCGATCAGTGGCTTCCAAAGGGGTCCCCTCAGGCATGTCGATGATGATCTGAAACTCGTTCTTGTTGTCAAAAGGGAGCATCTTCAGAGGCACATATCGAAACAGGGCGAGAGCCACCGAGCCGATCAGAAGGAGAACTGCCGTCCCCATAAGCCCGAATCGCTTTGCTGGGGAGTCCAGGAAAGGCCCGACCAAGGAGCGGTATCCCCTACTGATCCAGGCGGGTGTCACATCCCTATCCCCGTCCTGCCCCCGGTCTTCCGGCCCGTGCCCCAGATGTTTTAGAAGTGAGTGAGAGAGCCAAGGTACGACAGTCAGGGCGCAAACTGTGGAAAAGATCACCGTCAGGGGCACATTGGCTGCCATGGGCGCCATGTATGGGCCCATCATGCCGGTGATAAAAAACATGGGGACAAAAGACACGATAATGGCTAGGGTCGACATGATCACGGGAGGCAGAACCTCTTGCACAGCAAACAGGGTCGCCAATATGGAAGTACGCTTGCGCATCATGATGTGGCGTTGAATATTATCTACGTTAGTGATGGGGTCATCCACGACGAGCCCCAGAGAAAGGATCAGGGCAAAAAGAGTAACCCGATTGATGGTGTAACCAAAAAGGTAGTTCACAAAAAGGGCGAGGGAAAAGCTGATGGGGACGGCCGCAGCCACTACCAGGGCTTCTCTCCACCCCAAGGTCAAGGCCAGAAGTCCCACGACCGTGAGAATAGCAAAAAACAATGAGCTCAACAGGTCGTTTACCTTTTGCTGGGCCGTTTGTCCGTAGTTTCTAGTCACCTCCACCCTGACACCGGAAGGAATGACGCTCCTTTTCAAATCTTCCAGCTTTGCCAGGACATCTTTCGCGACTACCACGGCGTTTGTGCCTTTTTTCTTCGCAAGGCCCAGGGTGACGGCAGGAAAGGCAAGGGTTGGATCTTCCAGGCCCTTTTCACGGCGATAAAGATTCGAAAAACCGATACGGGAATAGACTGCCGGCTCCTCAGGGCCATCCAGAACTGTAGAAATGTCCCTCATATAGACCGGCTTGCCCTCATGCACGCCCACGACCAGGCTCTCCATCTCTTTGGCTGCAGCTACAAAAGAATCGCTGGTGACCACGACCTCCCGGTTCATGCGGCTGAATGAGCCAGCGGTCACAGAGGCATCCGTGCCTCGAAGAGCACGTTCAACGCCGATCGTGGAAACGCCTAACCCCGCCATACGCTCTGGAATCAACTCCACCCGTATTTCCCGCTTCCGGCCGCCCACAATGCAGGTCCGTGAAATGTTTTCCACCTCAGACAATCGGGACAGTACTTCTTCGCTTACTCTACGCAATTCGTGATCGTCATGGCGGCCCGAATAGAGCGTCAAGTTAAGAATGGGAACATCATCAATCTCCACGGGCTTGATCACCCAACCCCGGACGATGGCGGGCGCTTGGTCGATGTTCATGGTGATCTTGTTGTGCAGTTTCACCAGGGAGCGTTCTCGGTCTTCCCCCACATAGAATCGAACCGTCACGACAGCCTTATCCCGTCGGGATACGGAATAAACGTACTCCACGCCGTCGACCTGCCACAGAAGTCTTTCTAAAGGCGTGGCCACCAGCTTTTCCACCTCCTCGGCGCTGGCGCCAGGGGCACTCACATATACATCCGCTAAGGGAACGACAATCTGTGGTTCTTCTTCTCTGGGGGTTGCAAGGATGGCCGCGCTGCCCGCGCATAGAGAGAATAGGATAAAAAGGATGGGAAGCTTGGAAGTGAGGAATTGACGGACAATACCAGGGATCAATCCGCTGGGGGCCACATCCACAGGATCAGGCATCCTTATCCTCCCACAGCCCGATCGTCTCGTCCCCCTTCAGCCCGGAAAGGATTTCTACCTTGTCGCCCGTCAGCTTTCCACCAATTTTTACAAAGGCTTGTTGCCAACCTTCCTCGTCTTTGACAGTTACCACTTCAAGCTGGCCGATATGCCTGACTGCAGTTCTGGGCACAACAACGACCTCGTGATCTCCAACTGGAACTAGGAGCCGGCCAAACATGCCCGGATAGAGTCCTTCGTTCACCGGCAAACCGACCTTGACCAGAAAACTTCGTGTTAGGGGATCAGCAGAGGGAATGACCTCTTCCACAATCCCATCGAGCGTAGTGTCAAGGGCATTCACAACGAC
>JASFPF010000280.1:0-3122 GCA_050116135.1 Deltaproteobacteria bacterium
ATCTTGCCATGCTGTGCGGAAATGTCGGCGTGGAGGGCGGCGGGGTCAACCCGCTGCGGGGTCAGAATAATGTTCAGGGTGCCTGCGATATGGGGGCCCTTCCCAATGTGCTGCCAGGTTATCAAAGCCTTTCCGACCCGGAGATCATAGAAAAGTTTGAGCAGGCTTGGAAGGTAAAAATGGACCCAGAGCCTGGGTTGACTGTCACAGAGATCTGGTCTGCCGCCCTTCGTGAAAAGGTAAAGGTCCTATACATTGTCGGCGAAAATCCCGTGGTCAGTGATCCTAATGCGAGCGAGGTGGCCGCGGCATTGAAAGCATTGGATTTTGTGGTGGTCCAAGACATATTCATGACCGAGTCCGCCAAACTGGCCCACGTGGTTCTTCCGGCGGCAAGTTCTGCGGAAAAGGAGGGGACCTTCACCAACACGGAACGACGCATTCAGAGGGTAAGACAGGCCTTTCCTCCAATAGGACAGGCCAAGCCGGACGGGCAGATTGTCTGCGAGCTGGCCGAAAGGATGGGCTATCCCATGAGCTATGGGTCTCCTGAAGAAATCATGGAAGAAATCGCCCGCCTTACGCCCATTTATGGCGGCATTCACTACAGTCGCCTGGAAGAACAGGGTGTTCAGTGGCCCTGTCCGACCCGAGACCATCCCGGGACACCGTGCCTTCACAAGGGCAGGTTTGCCCGAGGCAAAGGGCTGTTTCATCCTGTGGAATTCATGCCCCCTCACGAACTGCCAGATGAGACCTACCCCTTCATTCTTTCCACAGGCCGAATGCTCCACCACTACAACAGCGGTACAATGACCCGTAAGGTGCCGGGTCTACAGTTGCTCTATTCGGAGCCGTTGTTGGAGATTCATCCGGAAGATGCCGAGAAATTGGCGATTGAGGAAGGCTCCATGGTGAAGGTCTCGTCGCGGCGCGGTGACCTGGTGATCAGGGTCCACCTTAGCAGGCGATGTCGCCGACGAGTGGTCTTCATCCCTTTCCACTTTCGAAGAGCCGCCGCTAATCTCCTAACCGTTAATGACTTAGATACGGTATCCAAGATACCGGCGTACAAGGTTTGCGCAGTCAAGGTGGAATCGGAGCTAGAGGTCCCCAAGGATTTTTCAGCATAGCATTGGGAATGGCGGCTATGGCCGAGAGGCCACCTCAGTGTACGCATAAGCGCTGTGGTTGTGGATGCTTTCAAAGTTCTCGGCTTCCACGCTGAACCACGTGAATCTGTTATCTTTTACCAATTTTTCAGTGACCTCTCTCACCACATCCTCTACAAACATGGGGCGATTGTAAGCCTGTTCCGTGATATACTTTTCGTCTTCCCTTTTTAACAATGCGTAAACATCACTACTGGCCGAGCTCTCAACGATTTCGATGACTTCTTCAATCCAAAAAAACTCCGTGAAAAACAAGGTCACCGAGACAAGGCCCCGCTGATTGTGGGCCCCCTGGCTGCTTATCTCTTTGGAACAGGGACACAGGGTACATACAGGCACCGTGACACAAACAAAGAGTTTACGTTCATCGCCGTCTATCTCGCCTTTGTATTCGCACGTGTATTCCATCAGGCTGGCCACGCCCGACACAGGGGCTTTCTTGCTGACAAAATAGGGAAAGCTGATCTCCAGGTTGGCACTGCGTGCATGCAGGGCAGTCTTCACCGCCTCGAGCATTTCAAAAAAAGCTTTCAGGGTCAAGTTACCACAATACTCATTCAGGACCTGCACAAACCGGCTCATATGCGTGCCTTTAAACTCATGAGGCAAATGCACGTACATGTTCACCGAGGCCACGGTTGCCTGAACCTTATTGGCCCTATCTAACACGTTGATGGGATACTTGATCCCCTTGATCCCCACCCTGTTGATGTCGATCTTCCTGTGATCTGGCTGGCTTTGAACGTCCTTCATTGCCTCCATCCGTGCAACCGTTGTCACGTCTTGGGTTGAAGTCTTAACGAAATCGCCAACCATGTCAAATCAAATCAGAAAACATCTTGACGGTGCAACGGGCTTTGTGGGAGGATTTCTGTCCCAGTGGGGGATGCAGTGACTTGCCATTGACGCATCGGATGCTGAAAACCGCAAGGAGGGGATTATGGCAATCAACGTTGTTGAAAAAATCGATGGATTCGTGAAGGTCAACCATGTCCTGGTCAGTGTGTCCAACAAGAACGGATTGGAGAGTCTCATACCATCGCTCGTGGAAATCAACCCAGATGTCCAGATTTACTCCACGGGCGGCACCTACGGCAAGATTAAACAGATCCTCGGCGACCAGGCTGCGTCCTGTCTGACCCCTGTTAGCGCCTACACGGGCCAGCCGGAAACTCAGGGAGGACTGGTCAAGACCCTTGATTTCAAGATCTATCTGGGCCTCCTCACGGAGACTTACAACGATGCCCATCAGCAAGACCTGCAAAGGACCGGCGCCGTTTCCATCAATATGGTCGTCGTCAACCTTTACCCCTTTAAAGAGACCATATCCAGACCCGGCGTCACCGTGGAAGAGGCCAGGGGTAACATCGATATCGGAGGCCCTTGCATGATCAGGGCCTCGGCCAAGAATTTTATCCGGGTTGCCTCCGTTGTAGACCCTGACGACTACGGAAAGATCCTTTCTGAGATGAAGTCAAATGATGGCAGGCTGTCCTTGGAACTCCGATATGCGTTGGCTCAAAAGGCCTTTGATCACACCGCCGCATATGATCGCCACATTGCGGATTTTCTTGCAGGCAAACCCTTTGGGGATGTTCACACGTGTTATCAAATGATGACGGCTTCATAAATCCCGCCGTGCGGGACTTTTGACGAGACTGTCAATGATGGAGGGTTAATGAAATGGCTGAAGATCTCAAGAAAATGTACCGAACCGTCATGGATGACCACTTTTCCCCCAATATGGAAATCTCCTTTGTGGAGAAAGACAAACGACAGACCCTTTTCTACGAAAAGGTGAGTTGGGTGGTAGATGATGTGCACAAGGGCCTCAGGTACGGAGAAAATCCTGGCCAGGAAGCCGCCCTTTATAGGCTGGTCAACGGGAACCTGGTCTTGGGCGAGGCCAAGATGATTCAGCCTGGCCGATATCTGGCTTCGGACATCGAA
>JASFPF010000281.1:0-3112 GCA_050116135.1 Deltaproteobacteria bacterium
TGGTGTTTTTTCTAATTTGGGAAAGCTCACGACGGGCTGAGGGCCTTGATCAGGCCCGGGAAAAGGCTTGTCAGAACTGGGTCTTCGGTGCTAAACTTTTATCAATTGCCCCCGTAGCTCAGGGGATAGAGCAAAGGATTCCTAATCCTTGCGCCGCAGGTTCGATTCCTGCCGGGGGCACCATATTTCAGAGGCACACGACCCCTTGCTTGCCCACCGCGAAATGTGGATAAGCTGCAACCTTTGCTGTGCGACTAGCAGGGCACAGCCCCGCGCGTTGTATCGGCAAGAGACCGGCACGCCCCCCGCACGCCCTGCCCTTTGGGGCAGGGCGCTTCGCTCAGAGATCTTGGCGTGAGATAAACACGCTACAGGAAAAACACCTTGAAATTCTAGGTGCAATGATATATGAAGAAACTTTACGGTGGTGTTTGCAACCGTGGACATTGACGTTATTATTTTTCAGCAATTTTCATTTGAGGAGGACGAGAGAATGGCAGCAGAAAAAACGGTCAAGGACATTATGAATCCGATTGAAGAGTATGACAAAGTGGATGTTGAGGCCCAGCTGTGTGATGCTTTGGCCATATTGAAAAGAAATCACGAGAAGCTTAAGTCGGGTGACGCTGGTCATTTTCACAAGACGCTTTTCGTTATAGATGCCTCGAAGAAGATCGTAGGAAAAGTATCCATGTATGACCTTATCAGAGGGTTGGTCCCTGAGTCTGTTAAACAGCCGGAGGTTTTTAGCGCCCGCGCTATCTCCTCCCGGGCATTGGAAGTGGCCGACCAAGTCGGTGACTTCCAAGAGCGCTTCAGGTGGGTTAATGCCACGTTTTTCGACTTAGTCAAGCAAGAGGCCCACAAGAAAGTAAAAGATATCATGTCCTCGGTTGATCCGGTATTAAAGGAAGATGATAAAATGAACCTCGCCATCTACATTTTGTTCAAGGATGGCGTTCGACAGCAGCTGGTGGAACGGAATGGCGAGATCGTCGGCGTGATCAATCTCATGGTTTTACTGAATGAATTCCTTGAAACGGTCAGCCCCGAGTGTTATGTGGACTGGGAGTCCTAGATGTTTGAACGGATGTGGAACCCACGATCAAGGGCCTCGTCCACGTCATGACAGATAAAAACGGGTTTTGTCCAGGGGCATTGGGGTAGAGTTTCTAATCTGTGATCAGCCGTCGTTGACAAGTGACAGCGCTTTATGACCCCAGAGACGTTAAGGGCGCAGACCATAACGCTAAGGCGTATAAGTCCATTCGTGTCCATGCCGTGTTGACCGGTTTCTCCTTTTAATATGGTGACATATAGATCGCTCTAGCCGAGAGCCTTCTCTCCATTCCTCTTCGGTCCCTTTGGATTGGTATACCCCCTGCTGATTATAGAAACACAAACTTCCTTTAGGTCTTTTCGGCATTGATTAGTTTCTTTTCACCTGGCGGATGAAAGAGCTGTATGCATCCACGTTACAAGTTTGACCGACTGGAATTGGCAGGATCTCTAGGAGACCTGGGAACACTTGTTCCCTTGGCCGTTGGCATGATCATGATCAATGGTCTGAGCACCTCTGGCCTGTTTTTTTCGGTGGGTCTTTTCTATATTTTTTCTGGTTTGTACTATGGCGTGACGGTTCCGGTCCAGCCCATGAAGGTCATCGGGGCCTATGCCATTGTGACAGCCATGAGTGCTTCCCAGATCATGGCATCCGCGGTCTTGATGGGTGTGTTTCTCTTGGTCATTGGAGCCACCGGCACGATGGGAATCATCGGAAAATGGATCCCCACCCCGGTCGTCAGAGGCGTCCAGATTTCTACGGGAACTTTATTGATGGCTCAAGGGGTCAGATTCATGGCAGGCTCTTCGAAATTTCAGATGCTTCGACAGGCGGCCGAACCCTTCCTGAGCATACAGAGCTTGGGGCCGATCCCCATTGGCATCGTGATCGGGATCATCGGTGGCGTTTTGACCCTCTTGTTGCTGGATAACAAGCGATTTCCGGCAGGGCTTCTTGTGGTCCTGCTCGGTCTTGGTGTGGGCTTGGTTGGAGGCACGCACCAAGGCCTTGACAAGCTCCGGCTCGGCATCTCTATGCCCTCGATTTTGCCCTTTGGAATGCCCACGGGAACCGATTTCACCTTTGCTGTGCTTGTACTGGTCCTGCCGCAAATTCCCATGACACTGGGAAACGCAGTGATCGCCAATGCTGATCTATCTAGGCAGTATTTTGGGGAAGACTCGAAAAGGGTGACCTACGGCGCCTTGTGTATCAGCATGAGTTTGGCCAACTTTTTGAGTTTTCTCGTCGGTGGCATGCCGCTATGCCATGGAGCGGGAGGTCTCGCCGCCCATTATCGGTTCGGGGCCCGTACCGCCGGGTCCAATCTCATGATCGGGGTTGTTTTTGTCTTGTTGGCTCTTTTCCTGGGGATTCATACCCTGGCAGTGGTCTACCTCCTCCCCATGTCAATCCTCGGCGTATTGCTGCTTTTTGCTGGAAGCCAACTGGCCCTGACCATCATGGATATGACGGAGCGAAAAGATCTCTTTGTCGCCTTGGTGATGTTGGGTATTACTCTTGCCTCAAATCTCGCTATCGGCTTTGGTGTTGGAATAGCCATGGCCTACGCATTGAGGTCGGAGAAACTGACCGTTTAGTCGTCACCAGAGGCTTTCGACCACCCTGAAATGATCCAGCGGCAAGTTTGAAACGGCATGTTCCTGGAGGTCAGGCTCACAAACGGGCCACGGTAGCTTGAAGCCCTTCCCACGCCTTTTGGATATGATCCTGGGTCGTATTGGTCTGGCCAATGCAAAGGCGCAATGTGAACCTTCCTTTCAGCTTGGTGTGCGTGACAAACATCTGCCCAGATCGGTTCAGCGCATCCATCAGGCCCTGATTGATCTGTTCGAGTTCTTCTTCCGTAACAATGCGGTGGGAAGGATGATACCGAAAACAGACCACATTGATAGTCACAGGGGCCATCAATTCGAATCGCGGGTCTTTCCGGATCCATGACGCAAATGCCTGGGCAAGCTTTATGTGGGTTCGAACCTTTGCCTGAAGGCCTCTGGTGCCGAAATAGCGGATGACGAACCAGAGCTT
>JASFPF010000282.1:0-3111 GCA_050116135.1 Deltaproteobacteria bacterium
TTCAGATGCCCTTTGTGCTTTTTTGAGGCTGCTCACAGCCTTTCGAGCAATCATTCAATGCGGATACTTCTGATCCATGCAGACAGGTTTTCCTTTCGCGTCACAGGCGAAACGGCTGTGGCCTTGCCCAGCGAGCTCGAAAAGACAAGCCCGGAAGGCGAGGTTGGTGAAGCCCTCGTCGTTTTCATGGCCGCCGAGAAGGGGGATGATGCTGATGTCGGTTCGGTCGTTGACCAGGTAGCCAATGAGGTCCTATCCCTCGCATCCCAGGTGAAGACGGACAATCTGGTCGTTTATCCATATGCCCATCTTTCAAGCGAACTAAGCTCCCCCAGGGTTGCGGTGAAGCTCTTGGATGCCATCTGTGCACGGCTCCAAAGTGACAACCATTGGAAGATCATGCGTGCGCCCTTTGGCTACTACAAGGCCTTTGAGATCTCGTGCAAGGGCCATCCTTTGTCCGAGTTAGCCAAGACCATCATACCATCCGGGCGCGCGGAACCGACCGACGAGGCAGAGGAATCCCAGGCCGTTAGGGCAGAAAAGGCCTTAAAGTCCTACTGGACTATCATGACGCCACAAGGCGAGGAGGTTCAGGCAGAAGATTTTGCTTTTACAAGTCGGCCGAACTTGAAGCGGCTGTTCCGGTACGAAAAATCCGGAAGCCGGATTTCTGACCAACCTCCGCCGCATATTGAGTTGATGCGTCGTATGGAGCTGGTGGACTATGAGCCGGGCTCTGACCAGGGAAATCTGCGCTGGTATCCGAAAGGTGAGCTCATAAAGCGGCTGGCCGAGACTTATGTGAGCAGCTTGGTCACGGAGCAAGGCGGCATGCAGGTGGAAACCCCAATCATGTACGACTATCAGCACCCCAAGCTCAATCTCTACCTGCAGCGGTTTCCGGCTCGGCAATATGTCGTCCTTTCCGACGAAAAAGAATATTTTTTGCGTTTTGCAGCCTGTTTTGGCCAATATCTCATTCAGCATGACATGCAAATCTCTCATCACCACCTGCCATCCAAGCTATATGAATTGACCCATTATTCGTTCAGGAGGGAACAATCTGGGGAGTTAGCTGGCCTGAAGCGGTTGCGCACGTTCACCATGCCAGACCTGCACACTTTGGCCAAGGACATGGCGCAGGCCAAAGAAGAGTTTGTCCGCCAGGCCGAATTGGCCATTCAATGCATGGAGGCCTTTGGCCTTGAGTTTGAGGTGGCGATCAGATTTGTTCGAGAGTTTGCTGAAAAAAACAGGCCCTTTATTGAAGAGATCGTCTCACGCTGCAACAGACCCGCCCTGGTTGAGCTTTGGGACGAGCGTTTTTTTTACTTTGTGGCAAAACTGGAGTTTAATTTCATCGACGCCCTAGATAAAGCAGCCTGCCTGTCCACCGTGCAGATAGATGTTGAAAATGCTCAAAGATTTGACATAACCTATGTGGATCGCCATGGAGAAAAACAGCACCCGCTCCTTTTGCATGCGTCCATCTCGGGTTCTATCGACCGGGTGCTTTATGCCATACTCGAGGCCCAGGCCGTGCGCATGAAAAAAGGGCAAAAAGCTCAATTTCCTTTCTGGTTGGCCCCTGTCCAGCTGCGAATCATCCCAGTGTCCGAGAAATTTGATGAGGCGTGCCGGGAAGTTTTGGCCAAGATTCCCTATCGGATTGACTATGATGATCGAGACATGAGTATGGGAGGTAAAATTAGGGGGGCGGAAAGGGAATGGATCCCCTATATCCTGGTGCTGGGGGCAAAGGAAGTGGCTGAGAGGTGTCTCAGTGTTCGAACCAGAAATGGTGATCAGAGAAAGATGGGACTCTCTGAGCTTCTCGCCCACATTGAGCCTCAGATGGAAGGCAAACCGTTTCTTGATCTTCCGTTGCCACGACATCTTTCCAAGCGGCCTATCTTCGTGGGTTAGGAGGCTAAAAAAGATTGTGTAGGGCCCTGATTTTGTAGTAATGTCTAAGTCGCTGAAACATGCCCACGGATCATGCTAAGGCGTGTCATGGAACACAAAGGGAGGGCTCTCAGCCTGTCGTCGGCAAGTTTTCGCCAAAACAACGTGTCATTGACCAACTATACCCATAAACCATTAAGGAGGTGAAGCGCATAGCCAGACGTATTAATGTAAACCGAAGGATTCGGGCAAAAGAGGTGCGGTTGATAGATGCCGATGGGAATCAGGTGGGGGTTGTACCCCTCAGGGAGGCACTGGAAACAGCAGAGTCTTCCGGGTTGGATCTCGTCGAGGTCTCCCCTAACGTCGATCCGCCGGTTTGCCGGGTCATGGATTATGGCCGGTACAAATACCAGCAAAACAAAAAGCTTCAAGAGGCCAAGAAACGGCAGTCGGGTTATCAAGTCAAAGAGATAAAGATTCGTCCCATGACCGGCGAGCATGATCTCCAGGTAAAGCTGCGCCATATCAGACGGTTCTTGGAAAATCGCGATAAAGTTAAGGTGTCGCTCATGTTTAGGGGAAGGGAAATGGCTTACCAGGGGTTAGGGACGGCCGTTCTGGAACGAGTCGCTGAATTGACGGCTGATGTGGCCAATGTGGAGCAAGCCATGAGGAGAGAGGGCCGCCGCATGTTTATGGTCCTTGCCCCGAAATGACTCCTGAGCTTCTCTCCTTGGGATCCAAAAACCAGCAGGCAAATTTTGAGGGGTTGTTGCTTGGGCCATTTTCTTCTTCGTCTAGAAAGTTTTTTAATGGGCCGACAAACTGAGGCTTGCCCCAGTTGATTGGGCCCTGAGACCTCACTTTGCGTGAGAACTCACCCGCCAGGCTCAGACCAGGGAAGATCCCTGCAGGGAATCTTCGATCGTCAGGCAATTAGCGATGCCTAGGTTCACTCGCTAGCTCCCCAGCTCCCATCAACAGGAATGGGGGATGCGTTCGCTCTTGCGGTTCAAATCGCTCAATTTCTGAAGAGCCAGACGAGGTTATGCAAAGGTCTCGCTTTAATCTCTTTTGGGTCCAATTCCCCGCGGCTTGCCGCGACTAGTGATGCATTAGACATCGAGCTCTATGATGCTTGTTAAAGAATCCAGGAGCCAGGAGTCAGAATGCAGTAGAAAAAAGTTGGTGTGGACCCCG
>JASFPF010000283.1:0-3110 GCA_050116135.1 Deltaproteobacteria bacterium
AATTAAGAATCGATCATCAAATCACCCACGTTACTCCGGGCACCAGTGTTCTGGATGCCGCCTCCTGTGCTGGAATCCCCATCCCAAGCCTGTGCCACCATGGTGAACATCCTTGTCAAATGTGTGTGGTTGAGATTGCCGGGAGAAAGGACTTGTCAAGGGCCTGTGCCACGCCAGCAGAAGACGGCATGGTGGTGTCTACCCAGAGTGATCGCATTCGGGCGCACCGGAAACATATTCTGGAACAACTGCTCTCCCGTCACTACGGAGACTGTCTCTCCCCTTGTTCACTGACCTGCCCAGCCCACATCAATGTCCAGGGATATGTCAGTCTCATCGCCCAGGGCAGATACCTTGAAGCGCTCAGACTCATTAAGGAGCAGAACCCCCTGCCGTTATCCGTAGGAAGGGTTTGCCCCCATCCTTGTGAGGCCATGTGCCGCCGGATGCTCGTTGAAGACCGGGTGCCTATCAACCACCTAAAGCGGTTTGTTGCAGACTGGGCTCAAGATGTTCAACCAATCGACGTCTCTGAGCCTTATCCAACCAATGGGCATCGGGTGGCGGTCATTGGTGGGGGGCCCGCAGGTCTATCAGCAGCCTACTATCTGGCTCGAAAGGGTCATGGGGTGACTATCTTCGAAGAAATGCCCGAATTAGGCGGGATGCTTCGCTATGCCATACCTGAGTATCGACTACCGAAGAAGATCCTGGACCAGGAGATAAGAAATATCGTTGGAACCTGTAACGGTGTCCAGGTCAGGACCGGCCAGTGTCTGGGCAAGGATTTCACTGTGGAAGACTTGACCAAGGACAGCTTTGAGGCCGTCTTCATAGGTACTGGGGCCTGGCAAACCAAGAAAATGGGGATAACTGGGGAAAATCTGGACGGGGTTCTTCATGGGCTGGAATTCCTGAAAAACGTGCGCATGGGCAATGATGTTCATTTGGGAAAAAGGGTGGCTGTCATTGGAGGCGGCAACTCAGCCCTTGACGTGGCTCGGACCTGTCTCAGGATGGGGGCCGAAGAGGTCACCATTGTCTACCGGCGCAGCCGTCTGGAGATGCCGGCCCGGGAGCAAGAGGTCAGGGAAACAGAAGCAGAGGGCGTAAAACTGTTTCTTGTCGCCACCCCTTCGAGGATTATGAAAGGCAATGGGCACCTGAAGCTCGAAGTCCTCCGAACCTGGCTGGGGAAGCCAGACAAGAGCGGGCGACGACGACCTATACCCCTTCCAGGCACTCAATTCATCATTGACGTCGACAACGTCATCGCGGCCATCGGCCAGGGCCCTGACTTCTCGTTTCTGTCTTCGGGAAGCAGGGTCAGTCAACTCGCCGTATCTGACAATACCCTGGTCGTTGAGCCAGACACCTATGAAACGAGTGCAAAAGGCATTTTTGCTGCTGGGGATGTGGTAAGCGGTCCAAGGACCGTCATTGAGGCGATTGCAACCGGTCGGAGGGCCGCTGATGGCATCGATGCCTACCTTGGCGGAAGGCCGATGCCCCGCCGCAAGAAGGAGGTCCATGTTGTCAGGGGCGAGAATCTTCATGACGTGGCCCTTAAGAACTTCGACGGGATACAGATCGAGCCAGGTGAGCAGATTCCAGAACGCCCTCCTGACAGGCGAGTGAGGGATTTTTGCGAATATACCTTAGACTTTTCCGAAGATATGGCTCTTCGAGAGGCGCGACGATGCATGGGCTGCGGCTGTGTGGCTGTGTCCAAGTGCGAGCTCCGCAAGCTGGCCATGGCGTACAATGTGGACCTTGCTGTTTTGGAGACGCCAAAAGCCCCCCAATATGAGATAGATAAGCGTCATCCCTTCATCACCATCGATCCCAACAAATGCATCTTTTGCCAGCGCTGCAAGACCGATTGTGAATACCAGGCCATGGAGGTCGATGCCACAAAATTCGATGAGAATGCTCTGCCTCTAAACCTTGTGATCAGAATAAACGACAAATGCACCTTTTGCGGCAAATGTGTAGACAGTTGTCCCACCGGTGCCCTCGTCAAAAAGTACGTGACCCTTCCTGTCCCGCGGGATCAATTGAGGCAAGTGCGGACCGTATGCACCTATTGCGGCTGTGGCTGCAACCTGACGTTAAACGTCCACGGGGCGTCTCTCGTGGAGGTAACCTCTGATCCGAGCCATGGGCCAAATTTCGGCAATACCTGCGTGAAGGGTCGATTTGGGTACGGTTTTGTCCAGCATCCAAGGCGCCTCCAGGCGCCCCTTGTCCGCAATGGTGAGCATTTCGCTGAAATCAGCTGGGATCAAGCCCTTTCTCTCATCTCAAAGAAGTTTTTGGAATGCAAGGAAAGATATGGTCCCCAGGCCCTGGCCGCCTTGAGTTCTGCCAAATGCACCAATGAGGAAAACTACGTCATCCAGAAATTCATGCGGGCCGTCATCGGGACCAATAATGTGGACCACTGTGCTCGGCTTTGCCACGCCTCGACCGTGGCCGGTTTGGCCGCTGCCTTTGGCAGTGGGGCCATGACCAATTCTATGAGGGACATAGAGCAGGCTCAGGTGATCCTACTGACCGGCAGCAACCCGACAGACAATCATCCCATCGTGGACCTCCATATTAGGCGAGCCGTGGCCCACGGCGGAGCGAAACTCATCGTGGCAGATCCCCGGAATATAGGATGGATGAAATACGCCCATGTACGGCTTTGCCCAAAGCCGGGGACAGATGTGGCCTGGCTCAATGGTCTTATGCATGTGATCATCAGGGAAGGCTTATGGGATAAGCCCTATGTAGAAGAAAGGACAGAAGACTTTGCCTCTCTGCGGGAAACCGTGGCAAAGTACGATCCTGAATCCGTGGAAAGGATCACCGGTATCCCGGCTGAGGATCTGAAGAAAGCCGCCCGCCTTTACGGGGAGGCCGAGGTCGCTGCCATCATTTATGCCATGGGCATTACCCAACACGCGGCCGGTACGGACAACGTCAAGTCCATTGCCAACCTTGCCATGCTGTGCGGAAATGTCGGCGTGGAGGGCGGCGGGGTCAACCCGCTGCGGGGTCAGAATAATGTTCAGGGTGCCTGCGATATGGGGGCCCTTCCCAATGTGCTGCCAGGTTATCAAAGC
>JASFPF010000284.1:0-3106 GCA_050116135.1 Deltaproteobacteria bacterium
CTTCACCATCTCCAACAATGTGCCGCGTGCGCTGAAGGTGTCTGGCGATTTCACGTCAAGGTCGACGTCTTGAGACCCTTCCCTCCTGAGGCCCATAACGGTATAGTTCAAAATTTTTTCTACATCCGTGACCAGACAAACCACAAGGAAGTCTTTTCGTATTCCTTTTAGGAAAAGATACCTTGACAAACGCTCATGCTTGGGCGGTTTTTTAAGAAGGCGTCTGACGTCGCCGTATTGACATTTGAGGTGAAACCTCACTGTCCTATCGTCTGAGGAATCGTAAGACAGACGTGAGATAAAATGAACTGTAAACTCCCCTCCGTCCTTTGTTATATCGTCTAGGAATCCCTCAAACAACACTGGCCGCCCATCTTCTCCTATGAGTAATTCCTGCAAATTGTAGGTAAAGACTTTTCTTTCAGTGAAGTCTCTTGGAGGAAACTCTGTGGGGTTATAACGCGTCATTAAACTGGTCTCGACATCCCTGACCTTCTTTTCCCACTCTTGTCCAGATGGCTCATGTTCCCTTGGCTCACAAGCTAAGAGCAAGATCGAAACACAGGTAAAAATGCCTGCCATATAGAAAGTCACTTTAGTCCTCAAAATACGAATAACGGCTAATAACCAAGGTTTTGACCAGAAAACGGCAATCTCAACGAATGCTAAAGTCCCCCGCCCTAAAAAACAGGGTTGACGGGGGGTGCACCCGTCACACTCGTCGAGTTTGTCCTTTCGTCGTAAACTGACAAAAGGAAGACCGTGGCCAGAGGCTGTGTGAAAAGAAATCCTATGAGAAACGAACTTCCAATGCCTGAAATTGCCAGGAACAAGATGGCCACCACCAAGTGCTCAGGTATGTTATCTCTAACGGCCATGGCATAGCTCTCCTTAATGGCTTGAACCAATCCCAATCGCTTATCCGTCATCAGCGGCAACATATATAGGCAGCTGAAGGATATGGCCACGATGACAAGGAATCCTGGGATAACAAGCAACATAAAACCTATGGCAACGGCTACGAAGCTGACTAACCCAAAGGCGAGCAACGGGAAAAACAGTCTCATTTCCGAAAACAGGTCCTGGATTTTCGGCTCCCGACCCTCTCTGATCACTAAAAGTACAGACTGCATGTAACCTGCCATCATTACAGGAGCAAGAATGCCAAGGGTCACCACTGCAACGGCAGACATGACCAGAGTCATTAAGACCAGAGACACGATAAACTGCAAAGTCAATTCCCAGGCCTTGACGATGTGTTTCTTGAAATCCATTGTCTTCCCCCTGTTCTCAATCACCGCCAGGACCGCACAACTGTTTGGCGTAATGATTTATTTTATCCGTTAATTGAGCCATAACGCCCAACTGCTCGTTGTCAGAAACTTGGGGCCAGGAGCCAGTAAAAAGAGGATGAGTCGTTGAATAAACGTATTGATCTTGCCTATTTTTACAACAATACACCTTCAGTTTTCACAGATATTCAAACCCCTTCCGGTGTTTAACCAGCAGATAAAGGAAGAACGGGCCGCCCATCAAAGAGGTCAGAATGCCGACTTTTAGATCCATCTTAACCACCAGTCGAACAAAAAGATCAGCATAGATGACAAGAGCCCCACCCAGGAGGCCTGCTATGGGGATCAGTTTCCTATTATCAGGTCCGATGAGGCCCCTTACAATGTGCGGGGCGACAAGCCCCACAAAACCGATAATACCAGAGACAGCAATGGCCCCGCCAGTCTGTAATGAAGAAAAAAAAAGGAGTGCATTCCTTGCCAACTTGATGTTCACTCCCAGATTAGCAGCAGTTTCTTCATCGATCATCAGTATATTCAGATCTTTCACGAAGAAGAGGGTTCCTACGTAGGCCAAGAGGGTGGTTGAAAAGACGACGTGGACGTGATTCCAGGAACGGTTATTCAAATCTCCCATCAGCCAGGTTATGATAACCCGACCCACGTCGAACTCTCGTGTGCTTAGGGTAATGACAAAAGAGGTCAATGCCCCAAAGATTAGATTGATGGCAATACCGGCCAACAAAAGCGTTGAGATGGACGTGTACCCCCTGCATGTGGCAATGGCAAAAACCATCATCAGTGTCAGCATAGAAAAGGCTACAGCAGAAAGGGGAAGGGCAAACAGAGACCTAGCCGCTAATCCCAAGTAGATAGCAATGACTGCGCCCAAGGCTGCCCCGGAACTGATACCGATCACACCAGGGCTTGCCATGGGATTCTTGAATAGGCCCTGCATAATGCAGCCGGCTGCTGCCAGAGAAAAACCGACCAGAAAGGCGACAATCAATCGGGGCATTCTGCCATCCCAAATAATGGTCGATTCTACGTCACTGACTTCACCGGATAAAAGCCTTAGCTTCACAAGAAGCACCTTCAATACCTGATCGGTTTCAATATGCCATGATCCATAAGAGACGGCCAAAAAACCACCCAAAAGAAGGAGAATCGTCAGGACAGCTAACAGAACGGTCTCTTTCCCCAGAAGAAAACTAAAAGGCTTTTTCATATACAATGCCAGCTAGTAGATTCGCGCTTAGAAGTATAAATTGCGAATTGGCCCCTAAATAAACCCGCGGTATCTCATAAACTCTTCCTTTCCTAATCGCCGTCGCATGGACGAGTATCTCGGTCGTCATCAACTGTTTCCTCAGATGACTTCCGTGAGGTACGATGATAACGTCTGGATTCCACTTCAACAAGGTTTCATAGTCAATTTGAGACCAAGATTTGATTCCTTGTTCAGATCCCACGTTGACGCCTCCGATGATGTGGCATATGGATTCGAAGTTAGATGACTTCCCAGGAATGTAGCCGCCTTCGCCGTAATATAGAACTCTTATTGGCTCAGTGGTGCTTGGCAGCTTCTTTCTAAGACTCCGAATCGTCTCATCTATGGTTTTAACCAGGGCCTCTGCATTCCCTTCTTCCCCGATAATCTTGCCAATCAGCAACGCCTGTTTTCTTATGGATTCAATGGTGCCAAAGTATCCCAGGTCGAAGTAAGATATCTTGGCCTGTTTTAGCTTTTCTTTGAAGTCAGCACCTGAATAAGAGACAGTAAAAACCAGATCGGGCTGATGGCCGATGACCAG
>JASFPF010000285.1:0-3095 GCA_050116135.1 Deltaproteobacteria bacterium
CAGCCTCATGTTGATCTTGGCTTGCGCCATGTTTCCCCAAATTGCCATCGTAGGACCTGTTTGGCGGTTACTCCGGTGGCTGGGATGGCTCAATTCCTACCAAGGATTGGTGCTTCCATATGTGGCCCTCACACTACCCTTGACTGTTTGGATTTTAGCCCTTTTTTTCCGAGAGATGCCTGAGGAGCTGGAGGCTGCAGCGCTGGTGGATGGTTGCTCCAGAATGGAGGCCCTTGTCAAAGTGATTCTGCCACTATCGGCTCCGGCACTATTTACAGCTGCCATCTTGACTTTCATCTATGCATGGAACGAGTTTTTTCTTGCACTCCTGATCGTCACAGATCCCGCCAGACAAACCATGCCTGTAGGCATTGCCCTTTTTCAAGGAGAACATACGGTGCCCTGGGGGGAGATTGCTGCGGCCTCGTTGATTACGACGGCCCCTCTGGTTGTCATGGTCCTGCTCTTCCAGCGGCGCATTGTCACCGGACTGTCTGCTGGCGCTATTAAGGGATGAACACATGGCCTCTTTGAGTCTAGATGGCCTTAGCAAGCGATTTGGGAACGTAACCGCTTTGTCCGACGTGAGCCTGCGAGTCGATGACGGAGAGTTTTGCGTTCTTCTCGGTCCATCGGGCTGCGGTAAGAGCACGCTGCTACAAATCGTGGCCGGGCTGGATCGCCAGGATCAAGGGTCTGTCTTGCTGGGCGGGAAGGCGGTGGATGACCTTGCGCCACGAGAACGGGACGTGGCCATGGTCTTTCAAAACTACGCCCTTTATCCTCACATGACCGTATCTCAAAACCTGGGTTTCGGCCTTCGGATGCGAGGCATAGCCAATCCGGAAATACAACAAAAGGTTCAAGAGACCGCTCATCTGCTCGGCATTGGACACCTCCTAGACCGGAAACCGCGGCAGCTTTCGGGCGGGCAACGGCAAAGAGTGGCCATGGGCCGGGCCCTTGTCCGTCGTCCCAGACTATTTCTTCTTGACGAACCCTTAAGCAACTTAGATGCTCAACTGCGGATCAAAGTTCGTCTAGAACTAAAAAGGCTCCACAGGAAGATGAACACGACCATCCTCTACGTCACTCATGATCAGGTGGAAGCCATGACGTTGGGTGACAAGGTGGTGGTCATGCGAGAGGGGCAGGTCCACCAAATCGGCACACCCGAGACGATCTACGACCGGCCGGCAGACACCTTTGTGGCAACCTTCGTCGGGTCGCCTATGATGAATCTTTTCCAAGGAGAACTGATCCGAGAAGATAGGTATCTGAAGTTTCGATGTGCTGACTTTTCACTCCATGTCAGAAATCTTGTTCAAGATCTGGCAGGAAAAAGGGTGGCGGTCGGCGTGCGTCCTGAAGACATTATGCTTGGGAAGAACAGGGAAGCAAAACTTCGCGCAAGGGTCGAGATGCTAAGCAACGTGGGGGCCGAAAAATATATCCATGCAAGGTTGGGAGAATGTCTAATAACAGTGAGAGCTTCAAAAGACGCGACATACGACACGGGACAGATGATTTCTCTTTTTATTGATCCTGACAAGCTACATGTCTTTCATGAGGATAAAAGGATCTGAAGGTTCGAAATTTCAGCAGGTCTTGAAGGAGTCTTGACGTCGCGAGAAATATTATGGCTAAAGTGCTAATCATTGATGACAACACCCCCTTTTGCGACATGCTTCAACGCGTGGCACAGCGGATGGGGCACCATGTAACGAGTGCCCGCCTTCTTCGCAAAGGGCTCAGAGTCGCACGCTCTGAAAGTTTTGAAGTCGTATTTCTCAGCGCACGGATGCCCGACGGCCATGGTTTGGATGTTCTACCGAAGATTCTTGAAACGCCCTCTTCCCCCGAAGTCATTGTCATCAGTGATTCGGGGGATCCTGACGAAGCCGAAGCGGCAATCAAGCGGGGCGCTTGGGACTATGTTGAGCGCCCATTCTCAGAGAAGGCCATCGCCCTTCCTCTGTTTCGTGCCCTACAATATCAGGCGAGGAAAATACCCACAAAACCCTCTGTCAGTTTAAAGCAGGAGACTTTTGAGGGAATCATAGGAAATAGCCCAGTCATTCGGGCTTGCCTGGAAGTTGTGGCTCAAGCTGCCGACAGTGATGCCAGTGTGCTGATAACAGGGGAGACCGGCACCGGCAAGGAACTCTTTGCATGGGCTATTCACAACAACAGTGCCCGTGCTGAAAAGAACTTTGTGATCGTTGACTGTGCAGCATTGCCCGAAACCCTTGTGGAGAGCACACTTTTCGGTCATGAGAGGGGAGCCTATACGGGAGCGGAGAAAGCCCGTGATGGCCTCATCTTGCAGGCCAATGGCGGTACGCTTTTCCTGGACGAGGTGGGGGAACTCCCCTTTCCTCTTCAGAAGACATTTCTCAGGGTATTAGAAGAACACCGTTTCCGCCCCGTGGGTCGTAAGCAAGAGATAGAAAGCGATTTTAGACTCATCTCAGCCTCTAACCGGGATCTTGATGACATGGTGCGGCGTAAGTTGTTTCGTAAGGATCTCCTCTTTCGTATCCGGTCCTTGACGATTGAGTTGCCCCCCCTGAGGGAGCGTAATGAAGATATAGAAGACTTGGTAGAACACCATGTGGCGCAATTGTATGAAGAATACGGTATAGCAAAAAAGGAGTTCTCTCCTGAATTTTTGCCCGCCCTGGCCAGCTACGAGTGGCCTGGTAATGTCCGAGAACTGGTCAAAGCCTTGGAGAGCGCAATCGTATCAGCACGACACGAACCGATGATTTTCCCAAAGCACCTCCCGACCGAGATCCGTGCCAAGATGGCCCGGACCTCAGTGGGTGATGAAAAGGTTGGAATACGAAAACGTCAAAGAAGTACTGACCGTAAGGAAACGCTCCCCGGTTTGCAGGCTCTGCGAGAAGCCGCCGTTGCTGAAGTGGAAAAAAACTACCTGCAAGAACTCATGTCGCTGACGGGTGGCAAGGTAAAAGACGCTTGTAGGATATCCGGTCTGTCTCGGTCCCGCCTGTACGAGCTTCTCAAGAAGCATCACGTGTCCACATCAGGTTAATCTCCTTTCTTACAATCCCGTTCTGGAAAGTCCTGCC
>JASFPF010000286.1:0-3095 GCA_050116135.1 Deltaproteobacteria bacterium
TATTGGGGTTGTCAATTGTGATCGCAGAGTGTCGATTCCTTGCCAGCACCTTTGTTTTTCAATATTTGATGATTTGAAGGGTAAATCGAAAGCCGGGGCTCTGGCGGCATAATAGCCATTCGCCATCTCTATCACGGTAGGGAAGCACCCAAAATTCCTCTTGGCCGTCTCATGCTCTTGAGGGGCCAGCATGTTCTTGTTTTCATCACGGTGTCCTACCACACCAGATAGAAAGCCAAATATAGGGCTGACCGGCAATAATCAAGATTTAGGATCTGCACCCTGTGGTCCTCAACAGTAGCAAAGTAGTTCCCGTTAAAAGCCATAAACACCTTGATCGGATTACCGCCAACGAAATCTGCAAATAGGCTGGCATCCAGCCTGGCTTCTGACCAGCATTCCAAAATTTCGGTCGTTTTTACAGTACGGCAATGTAATGCCTCTTCGCTTTAGCCACAGAAAAGCCCTATAATGTTCCTTTTGACACTTTTCTTCATCATATTCAATTGTTACCACGGCCGGGCCCCGATTGACCTCCTCTGCATCATTCCACCGTCATCAACATAAAAGGTGACTCGTGTCGGCTCAAGGAAAAGGTCAAGGCTGGTCTGCTTAAACATTCAGAAACCTATCAACAAAACTGAAGGGCAGGAATTTTCAATTCCCCTCGACATTGCTGTCCTGTCTTGCCTGGGATTAGCCCTATTTTCTCTTTTTTGCCGGTTAGTCAACCAGTTCATATCAACACATACCATCACAGCGCGACCAAGGCGACCCGTTCTACCGTTTTTTTGCATTTTTTCCTTGACATATGCCATATGTTGTGGCCTAAAGCGTAAGTGGTGCAATATATAGAGAAAGGAGGGGGCGAGCCGATTCTTCACTGAGGGGAAAAATGATGACAAAACCAGGTGACCTATGAAAATGGTGACCCGTGATTTGGCATCATGCCATGATCAGTGACAAGACCATTGAAAGGAGGACAACATGAGATTTCAGGAGATTCAAAGGATGGCCAAAGGGATGGACATTAACACGTTCAGAATGAAAAAGATGGACATGATCCAGGCTATTCAAAGGAAAGAAAACAACATCGACTGCTTCGGCACCTCGCGGGTAGATTCCTGTGGAGAGGAAGCGTGCCTGTGGAAAAGGGATTGTCTATCCCTGAACAACAACAACCATGGAATAGCAAAATAAGAGCGTTTTCTCGCTCCAATTTTTGTAACCCAAGGGGCGTAGACGGCAACCGGGAGGCGCAGGCAGTCACCTGGACCCCATAGCGGTCTGAGCCATCATACACGAGGGGGAGGTGCCCAAATATATTAGATAGCTAATCTCCATCCGGGGGGAGATGTGGGGTTCTTTCTCCTGTCCCGCAATGACAAGGGAGGAAAACGCTATGAGGAAAATTGCTCTCGTCAATCAAAAAGGCGGGTGCGGTAAAACAACCACGGCGGTAAACCTGGCCAGTTGTCTAGCAGGAAAGGGCAGAAAGGTGCTCCTGATCGACCTAGACCCTCAAGGGCATGCAGGGCTTGCCCTTGGCGTGAAGCCTGACCAAATAGAAGAGAGCATCTATGAGGTCTTGTCAGGCAAAATGCCAAGCCGCGAAGCGATAAAGACCGTAGGGAAGAATCTTGATGCCATCTTTAGCAACGTGGTTTTGAGCGCCTTTGAACAGGTCATGGCTGGCGTCCCAGAAAGAGAATTCAGACTTGCAGAGGGCCTCAGAGATATCGAAGAAGACTACGAATATCTCATCATCGACTGTCCTCCCAGCGTGGGGCTCTTAACCTTTAATGCGCTGATGGCATGTGATGAAGCGATTATCCCGGTTGACTCCAGTTCCTTTTCCGTTCAGGGCTTGGCAAAGCTTCTAGAAACCATTAAACTCATTGAACAGAAGGCTGGACACAGACTCATGTTCAAGATACTGGCCACAAACATGGACCGAAGGACCAATTTCAGCAACCGGGTCGTAGAGACCCTCAGGGCCAGATTTCCCAGGAATTGCTTCAAGACCGGAATCAATACATGCACCCGCCTGAGAGAAGCGGCTGCAGCTGGAAAACCGATCGGTGCGTATGACAAACACTGTGCTGCCTTCCTGGATTATCAGCAGTTGATGAAAGAGATCCTGAGGCAAGAAGCCAAGAAGAAGGCCAGGAGTTTCGCCCTAAAGACCTTTGTGGAAGCCAAGGAAAAAGAAGTGGCGTTCATGATCGAGGCACCCGAGGATGCCAGCGTACAGATCGCTGGAGATTTTAATAGCTGGACACCGGAAAGCCTTCACTTGACTCATTCCCATGGCAGGCCCGTGTGGCAGAAAGCCTTCCGCCTCAGCCCCGGCCTGTATCAGTACAAGTACCTGGTTGGCGGCCGTTGGGTGTCTGATCCTGGCAACAAGAAAAGAGCGGACGATTTTTTCGGAGGCAAAAATTCTGTGATTAACGTATAAGGTATAATGTTTATCGGCCCGTCCATGGAAGATAGAGAAAAAAGGGGCAGAACATTAGAAGAAGTGTCTCATTTCTTCCTGTCCGGAGAAAGGCCATCCAAGCAAGGAGAGGAGCCTGTCGGAGAGCAGGCCGCCCAGGCTGATGGTGAAGCAAGCACGCCCATGCCCGTTGATCTTTCACGAACCGAAACAGACCAAAACGCAGGCCCCACGGCCCCAATCCAAGAGAATGTGTGCCTCCTTTTTTCTGCTTCAAAGAGGCTTTCCGACAAGAAGTCCTTCCTGGCCTGCAACCTGGCTCTCGAGTTGGCAAGACAAGATTTTTCCGTAGGACTCATTGAGACGACGGCCAGACTCCCAAACACCTTTTTTCTCTTTGGTGGGTACAAGAATATTAACGCCGTCTTTTGGGAGAAAGATCTTAATTCCCCAGATTTTTTGACCATCTTGGATAGACTAAGGCGCGCCAATGATTTTCTTGTCATGAACGTATCTCCTTACGTCTTCGGCCCGGGGAAGATGACCGCTGCTATCCATCCTTTTTTTGTGATTCCTACTACCGGGCATTCAGAAGACCTCTTGAATGCATATGCTCTCATCAAGCAAATCGCCCGAGACGGGTCCTGTCCGGATA
>JASFPF010000287.1:0-3088 GCA_050116135.1 Deltaproteobacteria bacterium
CATACCCCCCGGGCCAGATTCATTTTCCATCCCTTGACCCAGAAGGCGAGAGAGGCCATCCCAGCCATGACTGAAACCGTGACAACGGCCCCGGCTTCTCCCACTTGGGCATGGAGCCACAAGGTCCCCAGGCATCCTAACCCTGCACCTACCAGGTCCCAGGCGTATATGCGGCCCACATTCCGGAACCTTTGGGTGTAAACAAGGGCCAGGGTCAGGCCGGCCAAGAAGAATGGAACCGCCAAAATACCATAATACATCAATAAATAGACCCACTGATAGGGGTCCCACATGAACCGGGCAGGGTCAAAGGGGATCCGGTTTGAGCACCAGTAAGACAAGAAAGCGGCGATGGAAAGGGCGAAGGTCAACGCCGAAGATGTGCGACGCACGGGAAGGGCCTTGGTCTTTGGGGCCAGCATCAAGAAAGTGCCGCTCGCCCCATATCCCAGAAAGGCAATGCTGACCACCATAAAGGCAAGGTGATGCCAGAGGGACACTGAAAATATGCGCATCAGGGAGACCTGGAACATCAGTGTGGCCACGGAGGTCAGCCCCACGCCAGGAAGGAGGCCCCAGCCTCCTAGATCTTCGTTGCCCCGATCCATCAGGCTCCTATCAAGTATCCATGGAAAAAAACAACGTCATGTGATACCATCCAATTGATGACAGAGGTCAAGACAAATTTGAACCAAAAAAGCGAGCCCATTTCCTGTCCCGGTTATGGGGGCTGCCGGGAATCTTCAAGGCCCTGCCTTGGCATTCTAATATTTTGATATGTCAAAAGAATTAATCATAAATGCTACAGAACACGAAACACGCGTTGCCTTTGTGGAAAATGGCACCCTTCAGGAACTTTTCATCGAAAGACCGGCGGGGTGTGACATAGCAAGCAACATTTACAAAGGACGGGTGCTTCGTGTACTGCCCGGCATGCAGGCCGCCTTTGTGGACATTGGCCTGGAGCAGGCCGCCTTTATTCACGTGGCGGACGTCCTTAATAACTATCAGGAATTTGAGCAACTCATGCAATCATCCATTCCGGAGGATGAAAATGATCTGGTTGACCTCGATGCTGATGACCGTGAGCGCCCCCCCTGTCTGGACCAAGACTTCATGATCGAAGAACTTCTCCATGAGGGGCAGGAAATTCTAGTGCAAGTATCCAAGGCACCCATCGGGAATAAGGGGGCCCGGATCACATCCCGAATATCACTGCCTGGTCGTTTCCTCGTTCTCATGCCAACAACGGATCATATCGGGGTGTCACGGCGGATCGAAGATGAGAATGAGCGGAAACGCTTAAAAGAGACCCTGTTAGCGATGAGACCGGAAAACTATGGCTTTATCGCCAGGACGGTCAGTGAAGGGGTTGGCACAGAAAAACTTGCCACTGAAATGAACTTTCTCGTCTCTCTGTGGGAAGAGATCCAGAAAAAAAACGGCAGTGCCCCAGTGCCTAGCCTGCTGCACAAGGAACTCAATGTGACCTTGCGGGCGGTGAGAGATCTCTTCACACGGGAAGTAGACAAACTTGTGGTTGACTACAAGCCTGGATATGAGGAAATCCTGCAGTTCTTAGATACGTTCATGCCGGGGCTCAGGGAATTGGTTGAACTGTATGATGATAGTGAGCCCATCTTCGATGCGTACAACCTAGAATCGGAGATCTCCCGGGCCCTGAAGAAGAAAGTTTGGCTCAAGTCTGGCGGATATATCGTCATTGAGCATACGGAAGCCTTGGTCGCCATTGATGTGAATACCGGGCGGTTTGTGGGTAAGCACAATCTGGAGGAGACAATCCTAAAAACCAATCTGGAAGCAGTTAAGGAGATTGCATACCAAATCAGATTACGAGATATTGGCGGGCTGATCATTATCGATTTTATCGACATGGAAAAGACCTCAAACCGAGAAAGAGTTTATAACGTCTTGAAAGACGCCCTTAAAAAAGACCGGAGCAAGACCAATGTCCTGCCCATGTCAGAGCTGGGACTCGTTGAAATGACCAGAAAGCGGACCCGGGAGACCCTCAATCGCATGCTTTGTGAACCATGTTTCTACTGCGACGGAGAGGGATATCTCCAGTCCAAGCGAACAATTTGTCATAATATTTATCGAGACCTGCGACGAGAGTCTGGTGAGATGATGGGTGAGGCCATTACGTTAAAAGTCCACCCAGAAATCGCAGACCTCCTTCTGGGAGAGGCACGGGGGATGGTGGAGTCTTTGGAGAGATGGCTCAAGAAGGAGATTGTCATTCGCCCTGAAGAGAAGTTTCATGTCGAGCAATGGGAAATGTATGAAATGCATACGAAATAGGTTGACAAAACTGGTAACATGGAACTATATAAATAGTTTTTTGTTTCGGCCTGATTTTTACCCGATAGTCACTAGTCACAAAAGTTGTCTTTTTAGAAAGGTCCCTTTATGTATGCTATAATATCTACCGGTGGAAAACAATACAAGGTATCCGAGGGGCAAACCCTAAGGCTCGAAAAGGTCCCCGGTGAAGTCGGCACAATCGTCTCATTTGATCGCGTCCTCATGGCGTCGGACGGTAAGGCTGTGAGGGTGGGCCAGCCGACCCTGCCTGGTGTGACTGTGACAGGCCGTATTGTGGAACAAGGAAAGGCTAAAAAAGTCATCGTATTCAAATATAAACGGCGTAAGGGTTATCGTAAGAAACAGGGCCATCGGCAGCATTATACAGCCCTCAAGATCGACGCCATCGAGGATGTGGACGGGGCCCTGAAGGAGTCATAAAACCATGGCACATAAGAAAGCAGGCGGCAGTTCAAGAAACGGCAGGGACAGCAATGGCCAGAGGCGCGGTGTCAAGCGCTTTGGCGGGCAGACCGTTTCGGCAGGCAATATACTCGTGCGGCAGTTGGGAACCAAACTGCATCCAGGAAACAATGTCGGCGTGGGGAAGGATTACACCCTGTTTGCCAAAATCGATGGCATCGTTAGATTTGAACGACTGGGACGTTCCCGCAAAAAGGTTAGTGTCTACCCCGCGTCTGCCTGAAGTCGTGTGTCACCGGGTCATCCATGGGGGGTGTTGTCTTTGCCGTCAGAGTGGCTC
>JASFPF010000288.1:0-3068 GCA_050116135.1 Deltaproteobacteria bacterium
CGCCACGTCCGTGGATGAAGCTATTTCCTTGCTCAGGAAGTATCAAGGCAGGGCCAAACTGATCGCCGGCGGAACGGATCTTCTCGGGAGCCTCAAGGACGACATTCTGCCCGACTACCCTTTAGCACTTATAAACATCAAAGCCGTCCCTCACCTGGAGGACATTCGCGAGAATGGGGAAAGATTGAGGATAGGCCCCTGCGCAAGACTCACTGAGCTTGCCCGCTCGCCAGTAATCAGAAAGAAATACCCACTGCTTTCAGAAGCGGCTGAAACAGTGGCCACGCCTGAAATTCGCAACATGGCCACCTTGGGCGGGAACTTATGCCAGGACACACGGTGCTGGTACTATAGGTATCCCCATGAGATGGGCGGACGGATCCTGTGTTATCGGAAGGGCAGCGGCCCTTGCCACGCACTGAAGGGGGACAACCGGTACCACGCCATCATGGGAGGCAAGGTCTGTTTTGCCGTATGTCCATCAGACATGGCCATTGCCTTGACTGCCCTGGATGCCCGCCTTAAGATCGCTGGACCGGAGGGAGAAAGGGATGTCCGAATCAAAGACTACTATAATGTCTTGGGCAACGTGCTTCAGCCCGATGAGCTTCTAGCAGAGATCTATGTTCCCCAACTCCCAAAAGGGGCAAAGCAAACCTTCGTCAAATTCACATTGAGGAAACCTGTTGATTTTGCCATCGTTAGCGTCGCATCGGTAATCATGATGGAAGATGGCGTCTGTAAGGACGCAAGGATAGCCCTTGGCGCAGTAGCGCCCACACCCATAAGTGCAACAGAAGCGGAGGAGGCTATTAAGGGGAAAGTAATTGATGCCAAAACAGCGGAAAGGGCTGCAGAGGTCTCAGTGAGCGGCGCAAAACCCATGAGCATGAATGCTTACAAGATTGAGATCACCAAGGCGCTGGTAAAAAGAGCCCTATTATCATGAGCCCTTCACCGGTGCCCTACCTTACGCATCTTTGATAATGATTCACACCGAGCTCTCCTCTAAAAATTGCTCGAGTGTTATGGTCTCACCCGGCTTTGCAATAATGAACTCTTCATCCCATGGACCGTGAATCATCTTTTTGATGAGGACTCTGGAACCTCTCATCTCTTCATAGCGTAGATTTAACTGTTTGGCTGCCCGCTGCGCATGATCACGGTATTTGCCTATTTCGTTATGACCGGTATTGACAAACAGAATTCTTTTGTAATGGGCAAACATGGTCTTCATGACCCGATCTGCGATCTCCTTTCCGTGCCGTCTAACAGTCCTATGATACTCTTCCAGAGGCGTGTCCCCCACCTCTATGAATCCTTTGGCCAGGAAGAAGGTCCCTTTCTCCTCTTTCATCTTTTGCATGTACGCGGCATGGGAGCCGAGAAATATGGCAATACAGTCATGAACCCTGGGAATGACAAGGGTGGCTGTCTCTGGTGCCTTTAATCCGACGGCACCATTGGAGCATAACCCGTATCCCAGAATGAGTATCTCCGCATCATGGGCTGATTTGTCAATAGCCTCTTGAAGCGTATTCTTCAGATTTTCAGGCCTGAAATGAAGACCGAAGTCAAGGATCTCGTAGCTGATTTCTGAGGGTAGGACAGGCAACATCTCCTCAAGGACCGCTGCACAGGCAATAATCTTTTTCGTTGATCTTTTCATTTATCCTATTAAGAATCCACTTTTGTTCTCTTATACTATGGAGGGGGCCCTACGCCCCCCCTTACTGAGCCTCACACCCTTAGCCCCTTGCCTTTCTTATTTATACACACCGTATTCTTTGGTGAAATCAATCATCGCCTTGACGGTGTCAGGCTTGCCCTCGTCCGCAGCACATCCCATGGCCATGATGTAACCGCCCCCCTTGCCAGCAGTATCAATCAGCTCCTTGCAAATCTCTTTGATCTGATCCGGTGTCCCGGTCATGATCTTGGATATGGGGACGTTTCCTGCAATGCACGTGGTATTGCCTATGACTTTCTTGGCCTTGGCCATGTCCGTCTGATCGAACATCCAGATACAGCACCCCTTGGGGAGCTCGTTCAGGTACTCCAATCGGGAATTGTATCCCCCCTCGGCAAATAGGAAGGGAACGCACCCTTCATCGATCAAGGCCAAGCAAACCGACTTCAGGGAGGGCCAGTAGAAGGTCCTGAACTGCTCGTCCGACATCCACCCGTCGGCCCCCTTGTGCAGGGGAATGAACACGATGGGGTTACCGGAGACCTCTGGTCCCCCGAGACCCATCTTGGTGGCCAGAGGCGTCATCCTGTCCACGGCCTTCAGAACCAGGTCTGGGCGCCTGTAAAGGTCTGCCATCATCTCGTGGGTCCCCCTCAGGGTGTCGGCAAGAAAATCATAGGGTGCTTTTGTGAATCCCCCGTTGAATGGGACCCAGCCCATCTCCCGGGCCTCCTTGTCAAATTCAGCAATCTTGCCACTCCATTCAAAGCTGAGCCGGCCCGCCTCCATGAGGCTCTGAAGGGCCTCCTGCACCTCTGGCAGGCCAAGGACAAAAAGGAAGTCCCACGTTGAGGGCAGCTCCGTGGTACCATAAAGGGGTGGTAAGTGCTTCAAGGGCTCCAGGGCCCCCATAATGCGGGGGAGATAGCGCCTCAACCAGAAGTCCGTGGGGTCGTCGGCAAAGTGTTCCAATCCCTCGACTGTCATGTACTCATCTTCCATGCACTGGTACACATATTTATCGGGGAGATTGTACCCGGGCCATTTGTAGAGTTTATAGTCCAGTTTCTCCAGCGCGGCGCCGTTCAAAATAATGATCGGCGAACCATAGTAATCCGGGTCAAAGTGGGTCAGGAACTTCATCACGGAGCCGGTCAATTTGTCTACGTCATACATGGCCTCCTTGGGATTTGCACCACCGAGCTCAGGATAAATAAAAGTCCCCCAGGGTAAAATGGGAACCCGGTCAGGCGTCCTTTTGAGCTGAATGGCGTCTTTCACACGGGTGACCCTTCTCTCATACTTTGCCTTGGCCTCCGGGCCTTTGAACTCGAGATCCTCCCCAGCCAGCCAACGCGCAAACCGTGCCTCCTGCCTT
>JASFPF010000289.1:0-3067 GCA_050116135.1 Deltaproteobacteria bacterium
GATACCAACGACGAAAAGGCTTATAAAATTCTGCGATGGGTACAAGACAACATAGCGTATAAGTCTGATATGGAGGGTTATGGAATCTCAGAGCTGTGGGTCTTTCCCACGGTCGTTGTCAAAAGATGCTATGGAGATTGCGAGGATGGCGCCTTTCTTATTCACAGTCTTATGCTCAATGCAGGCATACCATGGGATCGTGTACGAACCTATGGTGGTATTGTTGTTGTTGGCGTAGGAGCATCAACAGGGGGGCATGGCTGGACTGCTTACAAGAGGGAGATCGACGACGAATGGGTGGTATTGGATTGGAGCTACTATCCGAGTGAAGAACCGATCAGTGGGCGCGTCCCCATGAGGAACGATTTGAGATACATTGACGATTACTTCTATGTCAACTTGGTCGAAACAGTTGATTCTCCCCTTGCCAACAATGTGAGGTTTCCTCCCGCACTCGCAGAATACGGCAAGAGACTCTCCTTTTTATATGCTAAAGGACAGAGAGTCGATACCTGTGTGTAGCCTCACTTTGCCAAGCGGATTTGAACACGTTCTTCAGTTGCTTGAGCATCTCTTATTTCGCAGGCATCGTTATTCTGTCTTTAGCGATTCCAAACGGGAGGTAGGCTCTAAGAGAACCTGTATCAGCGCTGAGCCATGTGGTACGGGGGACACCGGGACATCGTCCCGCAAGGGCAACTTTCACAACTTTAAAATAAAATATGGCTTTTGCATCTTATTGTGTTGACATTTTCCTGGTCTTCGTGTACAAGAAAACTGGCTTGATGATCTTTTCATTGAAGCCTCCTTTTTAAGGCCCCTGGTGAATGCCTTCACCAGGGGCTTTCTTTATGCAACATTAGGGTTTACTTTCAGTCCTCACAAGTGGCATGTCTTTTCTCAATCTATAACCAGAAGTACCCAATACTCGGGTAACAGTTTTTAGCCTTCTTCTTGCTAACTACTTAAAAAATTTACCATTTGTTCCGTTAGCCTTGCCTGGCATGATGCTTGAAACGTTCGCTGATAGATAGCTTCATTCCAGACGAAGGAGAGGGCATGAGACTTTTGCTGATCGCCTTATTCTCTGTGTTGGTGGGCATTGTTATAGGAACGTTGCTGAGTCAGGGCGTGATAAACGTATTCCCTCCACAAACAGAATTGTTAACCATCGCTGACGACTACGTCTTCCTGGGTTAATGGCGATGATGGGCACTATATTGGATTGTTCGAACTGTTACTTGCGCTTGCCTTTGAGTTCACGCTCAACCGACGATAGTTCTTTGCCTATTCTTTTCAATCCCTTCAAGATATCCTGAACCCCTTCCCTGATTTCTGTCTCGAGGGCGGCTCTCTTCTTTTTCGGTTTTAGAAGGTAATTCGCTATAGCTTGCTCAAGCTCCGCCATTTCGCCGTTTGCCATCTGTGTTACCCCTTTCATGTCATCATGATAAACCCTGGTGTTGCATAAAAAATATGCCAAAAGGTTTTCAAAAACATTAACGGCTTGTCTTTTCGGTTGTTACGAGCGATCTTGAGGAATCAACGATTAGTGATGTTCTGGACGTGTACTTTCGTCTCTACTGCCATCGCTTAAGGCGTTGAACCCGAAAATCATCCAGGGATGATCTGACGCGAACGGCCGAACCTATGTGCCGCTTCGATGTCAAAAACGAATTGCCCGAGGAGGTGCTGATTACTATTTCGATTTGTCCCCCTCGTTCGGCCACGATACCCTGACAGTGGTTCCTGACCCCGGGGAGGATTCAATGGAAAAAGACCCCCCTGAAAGCTCGGCCCGTTCCTTCATATTGGCAATGCCAACCCCTCTGTCGCCACTCTTAAGAGAGTAAATACTTTGAAAATCGAATCCTTGACCATTGTCCTGTACCGCGAAATCCAGTCTGTCCCCTGTTCGACTTAAAGAAACACTCACAAGATCTGACTTGCTGTACTTGGCGACATTGTTAAGGGCTTCCTGCAAAATCCTGAAAATGACAATTTTGAGTGACTCAGGAACATCGTTCTCTTCTATCTCGATTTGTTTTTCCACGCGAATGTCTGAATAGACTTTCTCAAATTGCCTGCAAAACCAAGAAATGGTTACGAGGATTCCCAGATCATCCAGCAAGGAGGGCCGTAAGTCCGTGTGAATTCTTCGGACCTCTTCACCGGACTGCTGAACCAGGGGGACGAGTGCTTCCAGCAATTCAATACTCTCTTGATCCATGTTTTGACGTATTTTTTCAAGGGTATTTTCCAAGCCGAACTTGATGGCTACCAGAGATTGTCCAATACTATCATGAAGTTCGCGAGCAATAGTCTTTCTTTCCGTTTCTTGGATGCTGATGAGCTGGGCAGACAGGCGTCGAAGCTCTGCCTTGGCTCGCAGCGACATGATACCATAGGAAAGGTCATCGGCTAGATTTGACAATAAGCGCACTTCCTCTGCATCAAACGCATCAGGCTCGAATGCATAGATGTTCAGGGCACCGATGCTTTGATGCTCAGCAATAAGGGGCAGTGCAATGGATGAAGCATACCCGCGTTTGCTTGCCGCCTCGCACCACGGAGCAAAATCAGGATCCTCTGTAATGTTTCTCGCAATGGAGGGCTTCTTCATCCTGATAGCCTTGCCGGTAGGTCCGCGACCTCTTTCAGTGTCAGCCCAGGTGATATTGGCTGTTTCCAAATACCCATCCTCGAATCCTTTCTGAGCCACTGGACGCACGGTTTTGTCTTGGTCTAGTTCAGCAAAACCGACCCACGCGAAACGGTATCCTCCATCTTCCACGAGGATTCGGCAAGCCTCGTTCATGAATCCTAATTCGCCTGAAGCATGGATCAACACCTCGTTGCAATTGCTAAGGACTCTCAGCGCTCTATTCACTCTTTGCAACGCCTTTTCTGCCTCCTTGCCCTCAGTAACGTCAACCATGGTCGTCCGGACACTAACCACATTGCCTTCGCTGTCGTATTCAAGCACGTCATCAATAGAAACATAAATCCTTGAGCCATCCTTCTTGACATACATCCTGTTGTCATGTCTTGGGACCTTGTTACCCCT
>JASFPF010000290.1:0-3066 GCA_050116135.1 Deltaproteobacteria bacterium
GCATGCCCTATAGAAGGAAAGTGGTCCTCATGGAGGCAAAGCCGGTTGAAGACTTCGACCTCGCGTTAAATTCACAAGACGATGAGTTGTACGGGGTGAAGGTGAGCGACGTTTTGGAGGACACAACCCCTTTCAGACGAGTCTTCGAGCCTGGTCATCCCCATGCCGATGACATGGGCTATGTCTCTTTTCCCAATGTGGACGTGGTCACGGAAATGGCCAATATGATGATTGCCAAGAGGTCCTATGAGGCCAATGTCAGCGCTATCTCAACGATTAAAAGGATGGCCTTGAAGGCCCTTGAGCTGGGCAGGTAACGGCGTGTGTCACCCCATTAAAGTTCAAGGCAGACAAATGATCACTGGTGCATGACGAGTGACGAGCTAGACAGGAGAACGACATGAGCGATTTAGCGATTCGAGGTGGGGTCCATCAACGCACTTACGGCACACACGAGAAGGCTCGCACTAGGCCGAAGGATGGCAGCTTTTCGGATGTTATTAAACAAGCCGTAAAACGTGTGAACGACATGGAGCAGGAAGCCGATCGATCCGTTCAGCACCTCGTGACAGGACAAGGGGGCATCCATGAGACGATGATCGCCCTTCAAAAGGCCGACATTTCCCTGAGGCTTCTCCTGCAAATCCGAAACAAGGCCATGGATGCCTACAGAGAAGTCATGAGAATGCAGTTCTAGTTCGATGGCGCAGTCATTTTGCTGTCCAATTTCCTACTTAGCAACCAATAAAGAGAGACCATGAAGACCCTTATCGAACAGTTCGTTTCAGTATTCAAGGCTCTGCCCAACTCCCAAAAGGTTTCCATGGCGGTCGTGCTGGGGTTGGTGGCGGCCGGGTTTGCCCTGATGTTTTTTTGGGCCAATCAGGTGGATTATCAGCTTCTGTACAGCAATCTTTCTCAAGAGGATGCAGGGAACATCGTATCGAAGTTAAGGGAGCAGCGAATCCCGTATAAGCTGGCAGGTGGCGGCGAAGCCATCCTGGTCCCAGCCGACAAGGTGTACGAATTGCGCCTTGCCATGGCCAACAATGGCCTTCCCTCAGGGGGGCACGTCGGCTTTGAAATCTTTGACCACAGCGATTTCAGTACCACCGAATTTGTCCAGAGGATGAACTATCAGAGGGCGCTTCAGGGGGAACTGGTCAGAACCATCAGCGAATTTCGGGAGGTGGAACATGCTCGGGTCCTTGTGGTGATGCCCAAAGACTCATTGTTTGTTGAAGACAGCAAACCCCCAACAGCCTCGGTATTGTTGGAACTTAGATCTACACTGTCTTCTGATAAAGTTGCAGGGATTGTGCATCTTGTAGCCAGCGCTGTAGAGGGGCTGGACCCTGATCAGGTGACGGTGGTGGACACCAATGGCAGGGTTTTGTTTAAGGGGCCTAACCAGGCAGATCAGGCGGCCCTGTTCAGCAGCACCAAGCTAGATTATCAGCGTGAGATTGAAGGACAGATCGCAGGGCGCGTGCAGAGCCTGTTGGAAGGGATCGTGGGCAAGGACAAGGCGATCGTGCGCGTCAGCAGCGACATAGATTTTGATCAGGTTGATGTTAGCGAGGAAAAATATGATCCTGACAGCAGCGTGGTCAGGAGCAGACAGCGGAAGTCTGAGTCGTCTGAGAAAGGCGCGCCAAATACATCAGAGGCTTTGGTTACGGAACTCGACCAAGGCGCAACCGCGGTCCAGGGCGCCAGCGGCACAAGGGCGCAAACCCAGAAGCAAGAAGAAGTGGTTAACTATGAAATGAATCGAGTCACCCGGCATGTCATGAAACCGTCCGGCACCATCAAAAGGCTTTCAGTGGCCGCCGTGGTGGATGGCACCTATGAAGTCGTCACGGCTGAAGATGGGGCTGAGACGAAAAAATACGTACCAAGAAGCCCGGAGGAACTGCAAGAGTTCGAAGAGATTGTCAAAAGGGCCATGGGCTTTGACGGGGATCGCGGTGACCAAGTCTACGTGAGTTCGCTATCTCTGTCCATGTCACCAGGCCTGACTCAAGCCTCTGCGGAGAAGGGGATAGACTGGCTGGGCTTTGGACGTCGGTACCTGAAGACGGGGCTGAATCTTGTCTTGATCATCTTGGTTTTTCTATTTGTTGTTCGGCCCCTTGTCAAATCAGTCAAGGGGATCGGCACAGGTCTGGGCGGGCAGAGACAGTTGCCCGTTTCACAGGGGGGAGGCGAAGCAGGTACGTTGCCTGAACCACAAATGGACATTCGGCAGAAGACCGCCATGTTGGCAAAAAACAACACGGGCCAGACCGAACAGTTGCTTAGGGGTTGGCTAAACGAGGAGAAGTGATGGCACGTCCCGAATTGGATGTGAACAGTTTGACAGGGCCACAGAAGGCGGCCACCTTCCTGCTGATCATGGGCCAAGAGTATACGGCACAGGTTTTTAAGAACCTGGCAGAGGAGGAAATCAGGAAACTCGCCTCCCATATGTCAGAGATCAAATACGTTCCTCCTGAAGTGACGAGACACGTGATGGAGGAGTTTGTTCGGAGTCTGGAGAGTAATGATCAACTTATGGTGGAAGGACAAACCTTTTTAAAGACGATCATGAACGGTTCCCTGGCCAAAGAAAAGGCAAATGCCATCTACAAAGCACTGGAAAAAAACAACAAGGACGTCCCCTTCAGTTACCTTGAAGAGATAGATACTGCAGCCCTCGTTGGCTTGGTCAAGGGGGAACATCCCCAGACGATCGCCTTGATACTAGCACACCTTAGGCCCGAGAGGGCTGCTGAGGTTTTGAATGGATTGCCAAAAGAGATTCAGGGTGACGTGGGGATGCGCATCGCCGAAATTAACCGGGTACCCATGGAAATCATAGACGAAGTGGATGAAACGCTTCAGAAAGAGCTTGCAGGCCGTGGCGATTCTGCCAGCACTAGAGCCATCGGCGGTGTTAGTGCCCTTGCCGATATCTTGAACGAAGTGGACAGGGAAACCGAAGAGAGCGTTCTGTCCGCCATCGAAGAACAAAAGGAAGAGATGGCGGAAGAAATCAGACAACTCATGTTCGTGTTCGAAGAC
>JASFPF010000291.1:0-3052 GCA_050116135.1 Deltaproteobacteria bacterium
TAAACCATGCAACAGACACCCAGCAACGATCAAGGGACATGGCCTAACGATAAGGCTCTAATGCTTCCAAGAACTTCGGCTCAACGTTAAATCCGTTGGCCACGGCCTTGTCGCAATGCTCAACAGCCTTCTCATAAGCCTCCTTTTCGAAATAGGCCAGGGCCAAGTTATTGTGGGCGACCGCAAAGGTAGGCTCCAGCGCCAAGGCCTTGTTGGCTGCGGCAATGGATTCGTCCAAGCGGCCCTGCATGAAATAGGCACTGGCGAGGGTGCTGTGGGCCTGGATAAACTCGGGGTTCAGGGAGACGGCTTTTTCCAGGAAATCAATGGCCGTCTCCGGATCACCCATCTGCACATAGGCAAAACCCAGGTTCCCGTAAGGCTGGGCAAATTTTGGCCTGACCGCAACAGCCCGCTTATTGAAGTGGATACAGGAGTCCAGATCTCCCTTGTGCAAGGAGATGCCACCCAGGGCCACATAGGCCTCTCCCAGGGTGGGACATTCATTCACGGCAGCCATCAGTTCGTCCACCGCCTCATCCCACCTCCCCTCTGCAATCAAGCCCACGGCAAGGTTGTAATGGGTGGTACCACACTCAGGGCTGCTGACCAGGGTTTTTACCTGTTCTTCAATATATTCTTTCGTTGTCTTTGGCTTTTTCATCAAGATCCTCTTGACACCATTAGGCGCTTAGTCCCTGAATAATGAAGTTTGTGTTTTTTGTGGCAAAAAACTCAAAATTTCATCACGAAAACACTAAAAAGAAACATAGCCAGAATTTCGTGTCTTCGTATTTTCGTGCTTTCGTGATGGTTTTTTTTGGAATCAGAGAGGGAATGGGTACAAGGACCCATTCCCTCTCTGATCCCTCTCTGAATGGTATCTTGTTGGTGAACGCTCTTGTGCTATGATCAGCTGGTCAGGCAAGGGCTTCTGCTGCACCCGAATGAGGCTCCCTGCCTCCCACAGCCCAAAGCGTCAAAAGGCTTTATGGTTGATCCCTAGCGCGCCCCCGTGCCCCTGCCCGATATACCCCTTCCAGCAAGAGGGTTGTAAAGCTTCAAAATTGCAAACTTCATCACGTCCAGGGACTTATTGTCCGTTATAAAACCCAACAAGGTCTTCTCTGCCTCTTCGGGAAGCACGCAGGCATTTGAAGCGTCAAAGGGCATATCCGGGAAGCCCTTTGCGAGTTTCTTTTGTTCCTTCCTGTTGACGGTAACTTGAACGGCCTTTTTGCCATCTATTTCTTGAATCTGATCGGCCAATCCAGCATCTTCAATCTGCTTGAGTTTGTCGTCATCCAAAAAGACATTTATGAAATAGTCCGCCATCTGAACACCTCCTGTTGGTTAATTACTGAATATCTGACTATGCGGCAAGACGCCATCTTCTATTAATTGGAATATCCTTTCTACCTAAAACGTCCCCCCTTTCATTTAGATACTACTTGTTTATACGGCTGGTATGCTGCCTCCAGAGATCGATTTTGTATATTATAACAATGCTCCCTTGTCAAGTTCCTGGTCCTGGTTTGTCCCTCAGAAGGCATATTCGTTTTTAACCCATACTCCTGCCAGCCCTGTCGAGACTTGAGGTGTCTTTCGTCGAGTCTTGCGAGAGGCTTGGCAAGGGCATATTGTGGCCCCTTGACCACAAGGCCATTTCTTTCTATATTCCCCGCCAAAAGGGCGTGCTATATTGTTTCTTTCTAAGGAGTAACAGGCTGCATGAATCTTCGGAATGGCGTCAGAAATGAGTACGGAAAATGTGATCTACCCTCTAACACCATCAAGAGAATCAAGGACGGATTGCAAAGATTGGGGCTCGACGCTGAATACCGCCCCTTTGGGGCCTCGCCACACCTCCACTGGGGACAAATATGGGTCGATTCAATAAGGATTGTGTGTGAGGGAAAAGGCATCACTGCCGAGCTTGCCGAAGCGAGTGCACACGCGGAACTGGCTGAACGCCTCAGCGCCGGGCTGTTCTATCCGGTTTTTGAGGAACAGGTGCGGTTTAACCTTCCCGCCTTGTACAATCAGCAAACCAACAGGTTTCTAAATTATGAATGGATGGAGGGATACGTCCATGCCCATCAGGATGACTTGGAAAACACCCTAAGTATAGAGGACCTGCTGAAGAACGAAAGCCATCTGACCGATAGAGACATTGAGGAGATTAAGGAAAGCAGGATGGCCAGGCATTGGGTGGACGGGTTTTCAGTCACGAGCGGAAAGACGGTAAAAGTTCCGGTCAATTTCGTTGCCTATATCCATGGTTCTAATGGGATGGCAGCAGGCAACACCACCGAAGAGGCGATCATCCAGGCCTCGTGTGAGATATTTGAACGTCACGCCCAGATACAGATAATAAAGCCTGAAAAAGCAGTCCCCACCATTGATACAGATTCTGTGGCCAGTCCGCTCATTAGAGACATGATTCAGTTCTATGAGACAAACAACGTGAACATCGTCATTAAGGATCTTTCCTTTGAAGGACTATTGCCCGGCATAGGCGTCCTTTTCATCAACAACAATTTGCGGCCTGACCGTCTAGAACACAGAATGCTCATAGCCGGCGCATCTTTCCATTCAGACGAAGGTTTAAGAAGATGCCTCCTAGAAGGCGTGCAAGGCCGAGAGACCCTGCGAACACCGCGCCCACAGCTTGACAAACCAGTTCTGCCTAAATCCCGGATTCATGATCTTTACATGTTAATGAGATGTGGTGTTTCTATGAAAGACATCTCATTTCTTGAACAAGGTGAGAAGAGGACCTACAGGTGTGTTGAGATCCAGGACATGCTCGGCGAGATTGAAGAAATTAAGAAGATATGCCAACTGTTGAACACCGAGTGTATCATACTGAACCACACCCACCCGGTACTCAATTTCCCGGCAGTAAGAGTCATTATCCCTGGAGTCTCTGATTTTTTGCCTTTTTTGAGACAAGACATTCTCGTATCTGACGCAACAAGCCCCTCCTCGACGTGGCGTGGAGAAGAATTCAGCAAGATCATGCAGAGTTTTTTTGTACCAAAGTAACGAT
>JASFPF010000292.1:0-3051 GCA_050116135.1 Deltaproteobacteria bacterium
AAGATAGCGCTGGTTGGCTTCGGAACCTTTTTGAAGGTGCACCGCAAGGCTCGCACAGGGAGAAACCCTCAAACAGGCGCAAAGATGAACATCAAGGCCCGTAATGCGGTGAAGTTCACCCCTGGCAAAGCCTTAAAAGAGGCCATTCAGTAGCTCTCAAGAATTAGCAAGGTGGTGCAGAAGGCTGCGGCACAAAATGAGGCCCCCACCTTTTCCATTGATGAGGTCTCTGGTAATTATGAATAAGTCCCTTTCCTCTCGGCTTGTGGTTTCGTGCTTGCGGTGTTGACCATGGAGAAGAAAGAATATTTTCAGCAATTGCTCAGTCGAAGACTAGACGAGCTCTTGACAGACACCAATAAGACTGCCAATGGCCTGACCGACTTTAGAGATCAGTCTCCTGATCCCCTTGACCGGGCATCTACAGAGTCCGATACAAGTTTTGCCTTCGGACTTAAAGAAAGGGAGGGTAACCTGATAAGAAAAATCGAGGATGCCTTAAGCAGGCTTGAAGATGGAACTTTTGGCATCTGTGAGGACTGCGGCGAAGAGATTTCCAGGGGGAGATTAGAGGCCCGCCCTATAACTACCCTGTGCATCAAATGTAAGGACAAGCAGGAAGCTGACGAGAAAGTCAGGGGATTGTAACCGACACACTCTGAGTCCGTCTCCGTCAGAATCCCCGGACTAGCTCGTTTCCATCCATAAATGGCCCTTTTCCGCAATTTCGGCGTCAATCTGCGGGATCGCTTGTGCGACGTACCTCGGTACGCCTCCGCGCAATCCCTTGATTTTCTTGACCTTACGAAAAATTGCTCATTTCTGCATTGGAAACTCACGCTTGTGCCCAGTGATGGAAAAACGTTTCATGGATGGGCACTGGCTCAGGAAATACGCTGCTCCATAAAAGGATTGTTTATCCCTCCATCGCATCCACCGGTCTTTCACCCGGTGTTGGTGACGCTTATTTCATGTCCCCCAGACACTTTCCGCTTGACTTTCTGAAGTGTCATAGGATATAGGGCATCGGGGCCAAATAGGCCACCTCTTTTTATTCATGAAGCCCTCGGGATTGCGGACAAGTCCCTTTCCTGGGGGCTTCTCGTTCAAGGACGTTTTCCTTGGATTGATGGGCCTGACCTCATCTCCTGTGCAGCCTCATGGCACACTGCCTGCTATGGGGTGTACAGGCCCTGCCCAAAGTGTGGATCTACTGCTATAGGTTTTCAATCGACCCAAAGCCACATATGATAAGGATATCCATTTGAAAGCTCTGAACATCCATTTACCATGTTTCGCTCGCTAAGCTATTTGATAGACTGATGAAAGAGCGGTCGATTTTCGACGGAGTGATTGGATCTTCTGGAGGACCCTGCTATGAGTTTTCATATTTGCGAAGAATGTCCCAGTAGGCACCGCGATAACCTTCCTTAAGCGCTTCTATCAAGCGTTTATTGGCGTTATAGCTGTAATCCCTCTCAGGTCGTGATGGGTCAAAGAAGAAGAAACGCTCATCATTGTCAATGAGCTCGTCAAGGAGTTCGGTAACAAATGGGGCAACTGCCGGCTCCAAGAAGAAGACAGGTTCTGACTCGTCGGCGCCACCTGTCAGACCGTCTCTTAGCCCCTTTTGGGCCACCATGTTAGAAAGCTCTGTGCCTCGATAGACCCGAATACCCACGGCCACGCCAACCCGATCCGGCGCAGCCCGTTTCATCAAATCAATCGTGCCCATGACAGTCTTCCTGGTCTCGCCAGGCGAACCGATCAAAAGGTCAAGCATGACCGCCATGCCTACCTGTCGACATGCCCGAACTGCATACATAATATCATCTGGCCCAAAATCTCGTCTCAGACGCCTCAACATTTTTGGATCACCGTTGTCTGCCCCAAAGTTGATCCCAACACAACCGGCTTGCCGCATCTTCTGGGCAAGTTCCAACGAAAAAGAAGCCGGCGAACAGTAAGCATACCAACGAACTTTGTCCCCCAGATTGTGGCGAATCATCTCCTCGCTCACCTCGAGAGCGTGCCATTGGGGCAAATTAAACTCGCTATCGCACGTGTGAATGTGGTCAATGGCCTGCTCAAGAAGGCTCTTTATCTCGCGTACGACATCTTTAGGCGGTCTGGTTCGGACTAGGTTGCCCTTGGCCAGAGGGTCAGCACAGAAGATACATTGGCCGGGGCAGCCCCGCTTTGTTTCAATGCCAGCCTGTCCACCTTCACAAAAATAGCGGGAGTTATCAACCCATCTGCGGCTCATAGGAGGAAGATCTGTCAGAGGCGATGTTGCAGAGGGGTTGTGGCGCCACTTGTCGCCGTGGGCCCAAATCAGGCCGGCCACATCATGCCATGGTTGTTTTGATTCTATTTTGTCTGCAAGCTGGACAAAGCCAAATTCTCCATCGCCCCAGAGGCCAGCATCAGCCCTGCAACGCCCCAAAACCTGTTCAGGCATGACAGAAAATCCCACACCGCCGAGTACAACCAGGGCCTGCGTAGTCTGGCGAAGCGTGTTAATGATGTCAGTAAACTCGCCGAGAAAGGAGTGGCGGGTTGTGTAGGAGCAATCGTCCGTGTTGCGAAGCGTGATGCCAACGAGGTCGAAATCTTTCTTGTCGAAGAAGTTGACTATGGCAGATCCCCACTCATCCGTCCAGCACAGGTCAAGAATCGACACATGATGTCCGGCTCCGTTGAGCGCCTCAGCAATGTAATCCAAACCGATGGGTGCGATTGGAGGCTTGATCCGGTTCGTGTTCACCAACGCCACGTGCATGTTAGATAAAACCTCAGACTAGCGTGTTTCACTTTGATTGTGTTGTTTAATAACGTTTTACAGCCTGTCTTTATGCAAAAATACGCATATCTTAAACTGATGAAATTCTCAATGGCCAGGAGGAGCAGGCACTTTTCTGAAGGAAAGTTGTCCTTGATATGGTATTGGATTGGATCTTGTGAGAGGTGACGCCTTTCGCCAAGGGAGGATTAAGTTTGAATGATATGTCGAGTCGTTATGACTCTGATGACAGAACGCATGAGAAGCGA
>JASFPF010000293.1:0-3050 GCA_050116135.1 Deltaproteobacteria bacterium
TGAAAGAATCAAGCGGACGGGGGTAAGCCTTTTCAACCTTCACCCTGACGACCTGGCTGAGATCGTCACCGAATATCCCTTTTTGGCCGCCGTCTATGAATACCGGCGGCACAGGCTTCCGCCCGCGCCCAAACTCTCTGATTTCACAGTCCGAAAAAGGCTTGGCATCCTCGCGCTGATGCATGGAGGAAAAGACACCTGTTCTGAAGAGGAAGCCCTGGATGCGTCTGTACGGTGGAGTGTGCATCACATCAAACCGGGCGCTGTGGACCGCCAGATGGTGAGCTTGCGCCTTTTTGAGCAGGCAGCTCGGCATTACCGCCAGGATACGGGGGAAAGGGTGTACCGATGGCAGAAAAGGGCTTTTTTTCGCTATTCAAGGAACTATGCCCTGTTGGAAAGGGGGCTTTTGCCGGATTTTTATCAGCTCCTGGTCGCAGCCAGGGGATGTGTGGACGAGAACTTCTGCTATGCCTTCTGGCGCCTAGGGTCCTTCTATCCATGGCAGCAGGCCCAGGCTTCCATCGCTACCATCCGTATGCGGGGGGAAATGCTCTGGCTGGGGAAACGGAAGATTAACATCCGAAGGCGGCTTCCCAGGCTCCGGCGTCGCCCTATGTACGTGCCAAAGAAACGCCGAATGAAGGAACACAGACCTGGAGAATGGCTGGAGGGTTTTGATGACCCCTACATCTGCTCATATCCGCCTGAAGACCTCGTCATTGAAAATTACGGCGATTTTCTCAAAAACAAGGGTGTCCATGTGCTGTCAGCCGATGACGCGGTCAGCGTCCCTTTTGAAACCACGATTCTAGACGGGATCGATATGCGCGAGACCGCCCGTCACATTCATGAGGGCCGTATCTACGTCAAGGAGTTCAAGAGGGTCAAGGGTGGCGTGGGGTCGGTCGTGATTGTCTTTGATGAAGACAAAAAGGGGGAACGATACCCCTACCTTATGACATGGCTGGGAGAGCACGAACAGGAGTCGGACATGGCCTTTTACGCCACGGATCCTGCCGAGCATATCGTGGGGCCGGGCATCTCAAGGTGTACCTACGGAGGCGCAGTGATGACCTACCCGCCCCTTCGACTGACTGATGTCTGGGGAGACCCTGAGTACGATTGGGCAAGGACCAAGGCGGAGCGACTCCTGCTGGCGGGCTTGGAATACAGCCTGGAGAAGCATGTGGTCTACGTGGCACAGTCGCCGCCCAGGTCTTTTATTAAACAGTTGGCAACCCGATGGGGAAGACATATCGTGTACATTCCCATCGGCCAGCTTTCCCCCATCAAGCTTAAGCAGATACGCACTTTCCATGTCCTGGCAGGCAAAGACAAACGTGAGATCGCGAAGGATTACATCTGGTAACGACGTTTGCCCATGGGCAACGGGTAGTTTTTTGGAGGAATGGCAAAGCTGACGGTTTCGTAAAAAGTCGATTTTACTCTCTCCGTGAACATTTTGGGGGCCCCCGTGGGTTGCGTCCTGAGTTGGAGGAAGGGGCTAGTTTTGGGGGCCCTGTTCAGAGGTCTCAGGAATCCGTGTTTTTTTTGTCTCTTTTGCCTGGTCCCCGACCGGGCACGGGTTTCTGAGTCATGTAGATAGGCCAAACTTTGGCAGGATATAGGCCTGGAGTAAAAACCAGACAAGAAAGACCGCCAGCAAAATCAATATTTCAGACATTTCCTTTTCCTTCAGCCCACGGCTGAAATGAATCTACGCTCAAGAGAACCCTCGAGAAGACGGTCCGCAAGACGAAGCTGAAGACGTTCCGACATGGCTGGCCGCTTTGCCCGAGGAAAACATGGATAGCAGGCGCTCAGGATTGGAAGCGCCGCATTTTGGACATTGGATAGGCACCTCATCGGATGAAAAGACAATCTTCTCAAATTCCTCGCCACATTGTGGGCATCGAAACTCGTATAGTGGCATTTATTCCTCCTGGATACGGTTCGCCTTGTAAAACGAAGGAACAGTGCAATCACCCATCTCTTTATATTAATAACCATCCCTTGTTGTATTGCAAGGCTTTTTGTCCTTTTTACGGATGAGTCAATGAGCATGATTAGGACATATTTGCCATGGTTCATAGCCTTTCTATATTTTGTAAGTCCTTATGATATATTACCAGATTTTGTGACCGGCCCTGGTTGGCTCGATGACCTCGGTGTCTTGGCCCTGGCATGGTGGTGGACATCTCGGCTTAAAAGGACCCAACAGACTTGGAGCGGGCCGTGGGCAGGGGAGAAAAATCGACAAGAGCCCCCTGGCGCCGACCGGCGGGCCGAGGAGGATCCTTTCAAGGATGAGGACCCCTATAAGACCCTAGGCATTGAAAAGGATGCGTCCAAAGCAGAGATCAAGACGGCGTATAAGAGACTTATTGCCCAATACCACCCCGACAAGGTCCAGCACCTGGGCAAGGAATTTCAGGAACTTGCCCACAAGAAGTTCGTAGCCATTCAGAAGGCCTACGATACCCTCATGGGATGACCGAGCTCTGAACCCCTTCCCCCCGCTACTCGGTTCCAACAAAGAAGGGTCGAAACCAGGACTCGTCCTTTTCAAAGGCACCCTTGATCTCATCCAGGAGCCTTGGCTTGTCATCAGGCAGTCGACCTTGCAGGTTGATGTAGTTTGTGTAGTGATCACTGGTGAGGTTCGTGGCAACGGTAAGCCGTTCAATGAGGATTTTTGTTTCCTGTAGGATGCCATGAGGGGTGAGCATTTGAAAACGCCTGGCCATGACCTCTTCGAGAAGAGGCGTGTTGGTCTTGGGTACAAAAGTACGCAAGCGTACAAAATGTGGGGCGATTTCATTGATCACACGAGCCGTTTCTTCGGCATGCTGGCAGGTCCTGTCCTGGCCCCCGATACCCAAGATCACATACACACTCAGTTCCATGTTGGCGGCCATCACCCACCTGCCTGCTTCGATCTGCTGCTGAGCATGGGTCCCCTTACGAATGCGTTTCAGCGTCACATCATCGCCTGATTCAAGGCCCACATGAATACGCCCAAGGCCCGCCCTGGCCAATTGCTCCAG
>JASFPF010000294.1:0-3050 GCA_050116135.1 Deltaproteobacteria bacterium
CGAGACTGGTTCGGGAGCCCATACATTAGATCCAATCCCAAATTCTCAACCCCGGCCTTACGTGCCAAGCGAATCGCCCCCCGAGCCTTCCGGGCCGAATGAAGGCGTCCCAAGAAGCGCAGTCTGTGGTCATCAAAAGACTGAATACCCATATTGACACGATTCACGCCATGGCTCAAAAAAGCCGCGAAGGCATCAAAAGACACCGTGTCAGGGTTGACTTCTATGGTGGCTTCCACGTCTTGGATGAAACCGAATCGTCTATGAGCGCTTTCCAGAATCTCCACGACTTGGCAGCTTTTCAAGAGGGAGGGCGTGCCGCCACCGATGTAAAGCGTGTCAAACTGGGCCCCGGGTCGTGTGACTAGATCCACCTCTTGTATCAAGCCCGCTACAAAGGCCTCCACTTTGTGACGCTCAGTCACTGAATAGAAGTGACAATACGGACACTTGCGCACACAAAAAGGGACATGGATGTAAAGGCCAGCATGTCCTGTGTCATCTCTGTTTTCAAGTTGCAATCCCATGGGATATCCATTAAATTAGCATCTTAATCGGCCGAGCGGCTGCTAGCCGGAGCTTTGTGAAGGCTATCATACCGCCTGCTGTCGTGCAAATAAGCCACTGATCCGGATAAAACGGCAGTAGCATGCATATCCTCCTGACCAACGATGATGGTATCCACGCCGAAGGCCTTTGGACCATGGAAAGGGTTCTGTCGCGCCAACACGAGGTGTCCGTAGTGGCTCCGGACAAGGAACGAAGTGCCATCGGTCACAGCATCACATTGGTCCAGCCTTTGAGGGTCAATAAAGTCGAAACAAACGGCGGCTGGGGCTATGCGGTCAGCGGCACCCCTGCTGACTGTATCAAACTCGCCATCCTCGAGATCCTGGATAGGCGACCCGAATTGGTTATTTCGGGAATCAACCCGGGACCGAATGTGGGAATCAACCTCAACTACTCTGGCACGGTGTCAGCAGCCAAGGAGGCAGCCCTCATGGGCATTCCCGCGGTCGCCGTTTCACAAGACCTTTCACCTGGCCAGGAATACGGCCTGGCTGCTTACTTTGTTGGCATCTTGATCACCAAGGTCATGGAAAAGGGCCTGCCCTCGGGCACCTTCCTGAACGTCAATATCCCTGCCTGCGCTTCAGAAGAAATTGCAGGCGTTCGCGTCACGAGGCAGGGAATCTCTCCTCTCAAGGAAACCTTTCACAAAAGACTGGACCCAAGAAACCAGACCTATTACTGGCAAGGGGTGGAAACCCAAGTTTTCGACCAGGAACCGGACACGGACGGGGCAGCCCTTTGTCAAAACTATATCTCTGTCACCCCTGTGCAATGCGACATGACCGACTACCGGGCCATGAAGCATTTGAAAAACTGGAATTTCGGGCTGAAGTGATGGAGGAATTTGGACACTTGTCCGCTACGGCGGCTGTGCCAGGAGACATGGCATGAAAGAGACATTTGTGAATAGGCTTGAGGCTGGACAAGTCGTCGATGACATCTTTGTGGCTCGTGAGAAGCAGGTAGCGCATAAAAAAGATGGCGCCCCCTATCTCACCCTGACCCTTGTGGACCGCACAGGTGATGTGAAGGCGGTGGCGTGGGACGAGGTCCAGACCATCAGCAAAGCCTTTGCGGCCGGAGATTATGTGAAAGTTCAAGGAAAGGTGGGTGAATACAAGGGCACGCCGCAACTTGTTGTGCGACATCTTGAACGGGCTCAGCCGGATCAGGTCGATGCCAGAGATTTCCTTCCAGCCACGGAGCGGGATGTGAATCAAATGATGGACCGACTCATCCAGATTAGCCGAACTGTGGAAAACGAGCATCTGTCAAAACTTCTTGCCGCCTTCTTTGAAGATCCGGCTTTTGTAGAACTTTTTAAAACAGCTCCCGCTGCCAAGAAAATGCATCATGCCTATCTCGGCGGCTTGTTGGAACATACCCTTTCTATCGTTCGACTCATCCAGGCCATTTCTGCCCATTACAAGGGCATTGACACAGATTTACTCCTGACAGGGGGCATCCTCCATGACATCGGGAAGGTTCACGAGTTTACGTATGACACTTATATCGACTACTCTGACGCAGGCCGGCTTTTGAACCACATCGTCATTGGCGTAGAGATGCTCGAAAAGAAGATTGCAACATTCCATGATTTCCCAGATGATCTGGCCCTGGTCCTGAAGCACCTCATAGTGAGCCACCACGGCATACGTGATTTTGGATCACCCGAACCACCCAAGACCCTCGAAGCCATCATCTTAAACTACCTGGACGAGCTGGATGCCAAGGTCACCGCTGTCCGGACCTTCATGGAGGCTGATGACCCCGAGGCCCCATGGACATCCTACCACAGGGTCTTGGAACGCTACTTTTTTAAGGGAAAGGTGGACAGCGGAGGCACGGTAGAGGATGATCGCACAGAGGTGAGGGAAGACGTACAAACCTAAGGAGTTGGGGATTTATCCCGTTTGGGTTTGAGGTCAGATTTTTTCATGTCGGCGGTCGTTGCCACTCCTCCTGTCTTGCCCCTTTCTTCTCTCTATGCGCTTCCGTCTTTCTATACCGCTTCTCTTGTGCCAGAGGACCCAGTTTTCCGGAATGTAAAGCTCCCCAGAGGACTCAAACACGTCCTCGGTCTCTAAGCATCCCAGCTTCACGATTTCCTGGAATCTGACGGCCTCCTCTGTAGCCATGGAAACCTCTCCACAACTCGTCCCATTCACAATCAACGTAAAGCGTGTTCCTTCTGGATTCGATTCACCAAACTTCAAATGTATTTTCATATAGACGACCCTCCTGGGTTGATCGATGTCTCAGTCTCAGCGGGCAAAAATGTCTTCATCACCTCAAAAAGTCTCTGAGGCTGAATCGGCTTGGAAACATAATCATCCATTCCCGCCTCGATGCACCGTTCCCGATCTCCTTTCATAGCGTTTGCCGTCATGGCGATGATGGGCACCTGGTGGTTGTGCACCTTGGATTGGGGATCACGGATCAGCCGGGTGGCTTCATAGCCATCCATTTCAGGCATC
>JASFPF010000295.1:0-3050 GCA_050116135.1 Deltaproteobacteria bacterium
CACGTCATCACAGGGCTATGGTTCGAACAGTCATATAGAGGTTGCTCGTGCGAACAATATTGTGCTCCCCGCAGTAATAGCCACGTCAGGCCTCTCATAGCACGGTTTGAGACCCTGGAACACGGAAAACGTTCACAAGATAGAAAGAAGGTTGATGTCAAAAAACAGATTCATGCCTGCCAAAGGATGGTTGGCATCCAGCGTGACCCTGCTGTCTGAGACCTCTTTGATAATGACCGGTGTCCTCTGGCCGTCTGGCCGTATTATTTCAAATTGCTGTCCCACCGCGATTTCCATGTCTGGAGGCAACTCTTCCCGATCAACCCTTTGTATCCTCTGTGCCTGGTATGGCCCGAATGCATCCTCCGCAGAAACAGTGGCAAGTTTCGACTCGCCAGGCCTCATGCCAATGACTGCTGTTTCAAGACCAGCGATGGCTTGTCGGCCATCTATCTTGAATTGGAGGGGAGCCAGTCTCTTAGAACTGTCAAGTACTGTGCCGTCTGCAAGCCGCCTTGTATAGTGCACCCTCACCGTGTCGCCCCTTTTTACCTTTTTCATGTCTTCTCCTCTCGATAGTCAGCCCAGAAAGATTTCAGCCATGTGTCGACGAGACACCCGGCTTACCGAAAGATCGCTTCCCACAGCTCAAGAGGGTGAGAAAGTGGTCTCTCCAGCAGATAGCTCCAATACAGATAGTCAGAACACCGATGATTTCAGCTGAAACCAATATACCATCGGGGGGCGGTTGTCAAAAAGAAAAGCCGGGCGGCAAAATGGCTGACTGTTGGTAAGACCTTAATTGAGGGAAAGTCGAGGATGCCCCGGATACAAGGCGTCAAGGGCTATGTCTTTCAATGCGTTCAATAACGTCGTTGTGGATATAGATAGCGTAGCTGATTTGCTTCGTATCCTTGCCCGGCTTGATTTTGCAACCCCTATCTCTGGAGAGGCAGCGTTTGTGATACCAAACGGTTTCTCTCACATCGTATATGCTTCCGTCGAAAAAACTGTGGCCGTCACCCCAATGTTGGATCAATTCTTGCCTGGAGCAGCCCACGTAAGGAAACCAAGCCTCTTTCTGGGTGGTGGCGCAAGCGGAAGCGACTATTAAAAGGAGGACACTAGCAAGTGTGTTCTTCATAAGAGGGCGGAGGCTCTGCCATACGTTCCGCGTATCCTTTCCGAATCTTATTAGGTCGCTCATGATGACCAACACCTTTTAGCGTGATTTTGACCAAAGTGTTTCAAGTTAGGCAAGATTACAAATTGGTTCCCTTTTGTGCGCAAATCGTCACTGTTTCTTTGTCAGCATCTCTGTGTAACGGGAAAAAGCAGTCGCGCTAATCTTCATAATCCTCACGAGTTTCTTCATCTTGTTCTCGTTGCACAATTTCATAGTCGAACTCAAGCAATCCGTCGTCATCAAAATGCGATGAGATCACCTGTTCCAATTCAGCCGTCATTTCCTCCACATAGCCAAGCGAATCTGCCTGCACCTCTAAGTCTATTTGCACCGAGAATGTCAACATATCCAGTTACTCCTGCGCCTCAAACTGAGAAAACGTTGAAACGACTCGCCAACATGGCATATTGCGTTCCCCGTATTAAGGGTTTACCGTTTCCGAAATGATCAAAGACAAAAGATGTCTGCTGGGCATCTATTTGCAAACCTCATTACCTTCGCCTGGAAGATCGTCGTGGAGTTCTTCTGGGTACAGTCCGCCTCGATGGCCTATAGGATCTCTTGCCAGGCTCGCCAAAAAGCATAACGCCTTCCACCCTATCCCCCTTCAAAATAAGACTATGATTTATACCAGAAAGGATTCGCTCCAGACCGTTTTGAATGGGCAGATTCCTGAATTGTAAGGAGACATCATTATCCAGCAAGGATGAGTCTCGCATAAAGCCCGTGTCAAAATATATCCTTCTTTGCTTCTTAATCCTATCAAGAACAGCCTTAAGGGGCGTATTCTTAATATTGGCTGATAGCCTACCTTGTTGGAAAGCAAGGTGAAGTCTTCTGTCCTGTGGAAAGACAGAGCTACACAGAAAGAACAATACAAAGCAGCAGAGACACAAAAACAATATTGGTTTAGGTATTGCCATTTCGTCCACACTAACTCTCTGAGCGCTTTATGGAAGTGGTCACTTGGTTCAAACGAAGAAACTCCTGGCAGTCCTAGTGTCTAGGGCTGGGCAAAGCCTTCAGACATCTTGTTCACCACGGCAGAAAGCCCCAGGAAATTACCGTCGATATATGTCAAGTAGCGCGGCCGCAAGCGATGAGCCATGGCAATGGTCTCATGTTCTGTGTCGGGCACAACCACGATAATCCGAACGTTTCGAAACAAATGGCGAATCGCCAGAAGATCCAAAAAATCCTCTCGGTTTCCAACAAGGAGTATGACAATAGCCGTGTCCTTGGCCCCCCGCAGTCTCAGGGAAAGGTCATTGATCGTTTGGTAGACTTCGATGGCGCCGTCTGACACCGACGATTGGAGCACGGTCTTTGCCCGTTCTACAATGCCGTCTGGGGCCGTTGTGTATAAGAGCACTTTCATCCCCTGTGCCTCCTTTAGATGCGTTGCCGCCACAAGGTAACCTTAGGTTGCCTACCGTTGCAGAATACCTACACAAGATATATGCCAGCACCCATCAATCATCCGTTTTGGGCTGTGATCCTAAATACTTGTGTCACCTGCAGGGCGGGCTAGAACATGGAGAGAAGGGCTCAAATCGTCCGGTGGCACCGGACAAAGTCCGATGAGGCAGGACAAAGTCCGATGAGGCAGGACTTTCCAGAACGGGATTGTAAGAAAGGAGATTAACCTGATATGGACACGTGATGCTTCTTGAGGAGCTCGTACAGGCGGGACCGAGACAGACCGGATATCCTACAAGCGTCTTTTACCTTGCCACCAGTCAGCGACATGAGTTCTTGCAGGTAGTTTTTTTCCACTTCAGCAACGGCGGCTTCTCGCAGAGCCTGCAAACCGGGGAGCGTTTCCTTACGGTCAGTACTTCTTTGACGTTTTCGTATTCCAACC
>JASFPF010000296.1:0-3049 GCA_050116135.1 Deltaproteobacteria bacterium
TGATCCGCATGGCACAGACGCCTCAAACCTTCCATTACCAGCTTATCTTTAGGGCTCATGTAACCGCACGGGAGAAGGATTATGTGGGCACCGACGATGCCGAGTTGGTGGAGCTATGCGGCGAGGTTGTAAAGGTTGTCCCAGGGGATCCCCACAACATCAAGATCACCACACCTCAGGATCTCAAGATAGCCGAAGCCCTCCTGGATGCCCACGGGTGGTCCTGAAGACCGTTCAAACTGGAACGATCGTATCCCAGCCTATCCCTCGATCAACTGGGTCGCTGTCATCTCAGGCGGGATGTCGATGTTCATGAGCTTTAGGATGGTGGGGGCGATATCGGCCAGTTTACCGCCTGACTTGAGCTTCTTGCCTTTGGCTTTTCTACCGATATAGATCAGCTCTACGGGGTTCAAGGAATGGCTCGTCTTGACGCCTCGCGTGTTGGGATCCATCATCTCTTCGGCGTTTCCGTGGTCGGCCGTCAGCAGAACGTCAGCATCTAGCTCGAGGAGCCGGGTGATGCACCCTGCAACACATTCGTCCACGACCTCCACGGCCTTGGTCGCAGCAGCCATATCTCCCGTGTGGCCTACCATATCACAGTTGGCGAAATTGATGAGAATAAAGGCATAGTCGCACCCCCCTTGGACGATTTCAAGAAACTTGTCCCGCACGTCATAGGCGTTCATCTCCGGGTGGGACGCAAACGTGGCAGGGTCATACTGGCTTTTTATTTCAATCTGGTCCTCGCCTGGATAGGGGTGGGTGGATTTCCCATTAAAAAAGCTGGTCACATGCCGATATTTTTGCGTTTCTGCAAGTCGTAGTTGCTTGAGTCCCCTCTTGCTGATCACTTCTCCGAGGAGGTTTTTCATCCCACCGCCAGCATCCATGGCTTCAAGGATATAGTGTGGGAACTCGTTGTAGTAGCGTGTGAGGCCAACGTACAGGCAATCGGGTTGCCGGGAACGGCTTCCCGGATAGTCTCCCTCCACAAAGGCCATGGAAAGCTGAATAGCGCGATCCTGGCGAAAATTCGTATGCAGAACGGAATCGCCGTCCCTGACCCCATGGTACTCTCCAATCACGTAAGGCGGGATGTACTCGTCGAACATCTCAATATGGTCCGGTGTCTTGTCCTTGGCGTAAGACTCCTTAACGGCAGCCTCGGCGCTTTCCGCCTTCCGGCCAATTGCCCTGACGATGCAGTCGAATGCCATGCTGGTGAGAGCCCAGTTCTTCGAACGATCCATGGCGTAATAACGTCCCATGAGGGTGCCCACACGGCAGTGGCCCACCTGCCTCATCACGTCATTCAATCGGTTGATGAATTGAAGGGTGGAGCGGGGTGGTGTGTCGCGGCCGTCGGTAAAGATGTGAACGATCATGTCTTCCACACCCCGTTCGCGGGCCGCGCCCATAATCTTAAACAGCTGATCACAGTGGGCATGGACCCCTTCATCCTGTAACAGTCCCATCAGGTGAAGCCGCGACCGGTTTTCTTTGCAGTTTTCAACTAGCGCCTTGAAGTTACCCGCTTCAAAGAAAGAACCGTCCACCATGTCGTCGTTGATCCGCTTCAGTTCCTGGATGACAATGCGGCCCGCACCCATATTCAGATGGCCCACTTCGCTTGACCCCTGGAAGCCGTCGGGCAAACCCACAGGCTCTCCGGAGGCGTGGATCAGGACCCAGGGATAATTCGCCAGATACGAGTCCACGTTGGGTGTCCTTGCCGCCTTGACCGCATTTCCCTCACTGTCTTCGCGAAAGCCCCAGCCATCGCGGACAATCAATGCAACAGGTTTCATGAAAAGCTTTTTCCTCTCGTGCGCTCCCTTGAGGCACTAAGGGGAGCACCATATTGTTTGAAGGAGATTTCAAAAGTAATTGTTATTAGCACCGATTGGGCAGAATGACAATATCGTCTGACCGGCTCGTTGGCCAAAAGACCCGGCGAGCTTCACTTAATCTAGGATTTTATGCTATGATATTTCTATTTCGTGCCAAACAGAAACTCGATCCAATCAATGGGTGCGGTTTCAGCAAGAAAAAGGGGGGACAAATGAGTGTTAAAGTGGTTATCAGACGCGTCGTTCCACAAGATAGGGTAGAAGACCTGGCACCACTGCTCAGACAACTCAGAACCCGGGCCACACACCAGTGGGGATATATTTCCGGTGAAACACTCAGAAGACTCGACAAGCCTGACGAGTATTTGGTCATTAGCACCTGGGCGTCGACTGAGGACTGGAACAGATGGGCTAAGAGTCAGGAAAGAAATGAGGTGCAGGGCAAGATCGATACCGTGCTGGGTGGAAAAACGGAATATGGCATCTTTCAGTATGAGCTTTCCAACCCCAACCCTGATTCATGAGAAGCCAGCCCTTTTTATTGTTTAACGCCGTGCGTTGAGTTGTCTTTGGCTCCCGGATTTTTTGCCCAAGACCCTCCTGAGTTACCTGCCTCTAACAGCATCCTAAGTTAATCAACACCCTCTTTGGAGCATATCGGGCCATAACATAAAGCTCTGTATCAAAAATGACGATAATATCTAAAGAGGGTGCAACGATGAAAAATCGGTTCTTGATTGCTTTGGCCAAACTGCTTGTTTTATTGTCCGCTACAGTTTGTCAAGCCAGCGACTCCAAATGTGACACATACCGGCGTGTGGAAAGTCAGGTGTTCTACGACGTTGATGATGAGGCCTATGGTGGCCCCATAAGAATGGGCAATATGAGGTTTCATCATATTAGTGTGGAAGTATGCGTTGGCCCCAAAACCATTGGAAACGCGGCGTGGAGTCGTTTTGCCGATGAAACAAATGGAACATCTACGAAAATGGGAGGCATTATACTCTACAATGTTGACTGGTAGATAGCACATATAAATTATCCTCGCCATACTCACGCCTTCCTAGCACCGAACCTTTGCCCTCAGCTTTCGTCTATGACTTATTACTAGTTTTACCCTACCATTTCCTCCCCAAAAATTTCGTAACAAGTTTTTGAAAGTATTGTAGTATGGTATATAATAGTTAGCTGTG
>JASFPF010000297.1:0-3042 GCA_050116135.1 Deltaproteobacteria bacterium
ACCGTTTGAAAAATGAAGGCATTTGTCGCCATACCTCCACTGTTCTTTTTTTGCTCCCTCCGTAGTTCTTTCAATATGCCTCTTCTCAGGAGGCCCCACAACTTCCTTCACCTGCCACATTTCCATTCCCACGGTGACCTTGCCCCAATCAACGGGTTGCTGCTCCATATCCTCTTGAGGACGTGGCAAAACGCCTGTTAAGGTCAATAGCTCTCTATTTTCTTTGACCAACCAGCCGCCAATCGCAAGGCCTAACAATATGAGAAATACAAAAACAGCCTTTTTCATGATGCCCTCTTACGGCATCCCTAACACATATTCTTTGCTGTCTCAACGATCTCACTAGGATCTACGTGTTCGCCCACCTGCATCTTGCCTATTATCTATTTTCGAACAGGGTTTGGGATAAGAATGACTCACCAAGTTTTTTACTAAAACCCCTAAGCGTAGATGTCTATGAGGCTTCCCTTTTCAAAACGAGGGGACAGTTTGGAGGGGCGAACAAAGTGACCGGTAAAAACCCGAGGAAGTTCACCCTTTACTTGGGATTGAAACTTGGAACCGAAAGGAGACTTGTCAACAGATGTATCGAGCGTAGCAATGGGGAAGTTTTGAACATTGTCGGTTGGATGCAATTCCATGGCGTGAGCATTACTAACAGAAAGAACGGTTTTCGTCAAGGGTGATGGACTGTTTGGAAGACAGACAGCGACCTCTCTCGCCTTCATGATCTCACCCAGGTGACTGCTCTAGAAATACAAGGACGGTCTATTGGAAGGTGGTTGGGGATGTCCAGTTTCAACCCTTCCAACGCTTCAAGGCAGGCAGCCCTTTGACTTGTCGGAACCAATATAGCGGCTCGACGCATGGCTGAATCAACTTCCATGACTCCTCCGTAACTTTGCACAACAGAACGCATGCAGCACAGATACAGGACATGGAGTCCAATTTTTTCGCTTTTTGATAACAAAGGCGTATGCCAAAAATCCTTGTTCATCATGATAGAGACGCTTCTTTTCTCACGCTCCTGTATTGCTGTAGTATTTCTTATATGGAAGCATCGTGCCAAGACAACAGATTGCCTTTTTAAATAATATTATCAGGTAATTGAGCCATATAACAACCAAGTGCCTTTGACTCTTTTTGGGTAATAAAGGTTATACATTGAGAAAAGAAATGCCAGTTCTGGGAACCTTGAGGGACCAACAAAAGAGGCTGTTAGTGAAGCGCTCTTCCCCAAAGGGCGGGGCTTGCAGTGAGCGAGCCGACCAAGCCGATCAACGAGATTTCTGAATCGCGCAGAAGCTGATGGATGGAATGACTTAAGCGTCTTACTTGGAGTGATTCTTGGAATATACCAGAAAGCTTATCTGGATTACAGGTAGCATTTACATCGCAAGAGATACTAGGGTGACAGAGGATAATCCAAAAAGATTCCTGCGATTGACGGACGAGGAAGACCCTCCTTTTTGATTGACTTGACGGCCTGAGTTACTTAGTCTATGAGAATACTCTTCCCTGAGACGCAATATCTCTGATTGAAGCTCCCCGTCTCACTCCATGGGGGCAGGGAATGCGCTCGCTTTTGCCGTTCACTACGGAGACCCAGCGGCCAAGGGTTTCATATCTTATTGTCCAATCCGAAGGGGACGCATCCTGATGGGAGACGGAGCTAATACAACACCTGGAGGCAAAACGATGACAGCATTGTTTGAGGGGATTCAAATCAATGGTATGACCTTAAAAAATAGGAGTGTGCGCTCGGCCACCTGGATGGGAATAGCAGAAAAGGATGGCCAGTGCAGCTCGAGGCTCATAAACCGTATGGAAGCCCTTGCCCGAGGAGACGTGGGACTGATTATCACAGGGTTTGCTTACGTCATGCCAAATGGCCAGGCCCTTACCGGGCAGCTTGGCATCCATGATGATGCCATGATCCCGAACCTATTAAGGCTCACGAAGCACGTCCACGCAGCCAATGGAAAGGTGGCTATGCAGATCGTGCATGCCGGCGTCCAGACGGTGATGAGAGAAAAAAAGGACCAGCCCGTCTGGGGACCATCACCGGTATACAACAAGCTTTTCAGAAAAACCCCCAAGGCCATGACACAAGGGGAAATCAAAGAGACGGTTCAAGCCTTTGCCCGGGCTGCAGATCGGGTGAAAAGAGCAGGCTTTGACGCCGTGCAGCTCCATGGTGCCCATGGTTATCTTGTCAGTCAGTTTTTATCTCCTTTGACGAACAAGCGCACGGACAAATACGGCGGCCCCATTGAAAACCGGGCGAAATTTTTGTTTCAGATCTTCAGGGCCGTCCGGAAGAGGGTGGGCAAAGGTTTTCCGGTTCTCATCAAACTCAACACCAAGGACTTTGTCCGAGGTGGATTTCACGAAAGAGACGCCCTGTTCGTTGCAAAGCGGCTGGACCATATGGGTATCGATGCCATTGAATTGAGTGGCGGGACCCCCGCGGCAGGTAATCTGGGCCCAGCCCGCACAAAGATACGCAAGGCCAATGAGGAGGCCTATTTTTTACCCCTTGCCAAAAAAATCAGAAAGCATGTGTCTGTCCCTATCATACTGGTTGGGGGCATCCGATCATTGAAAGGGGTCCATGCTATTTTTAAATCCGGGGCCGCAGACCTTGTTTCCATGGCACGCCCCCTGATCCGAGAGCCCAATCTGATCAGACGATGGCAGGCAGGGGACAGGAAAAAGGCCACTTGCATTTCCTGTAATCAATGTTTTGGCGCTGCGAGGACTGCTGAGGGGGTTCACTGCGTAGTGGAACGACGGGCAAAAACGAAGGGTGCCTAAAAAAAAGAGCAAAGGGCAAGCAGAATGACTCGAGAAAAGGCGGTATGTGAATCAAGGGTTGAAATGGCTCAGGTCATGTTTCCACCGGATGCCAACCGAGCCGGCAACATCCACGGCGGGAGCATTATGAAGCTCATCGACACGGCCGCGGGCATTGTAGCAATGCGCCACTGCCGCACCAATGTGGTGACCGCCTCCATGGACAGGCTGGACTTTTACGAACCG
>JASFPF010000298.1:0-3035 GCA_050116135.1 Deltaproteobacteria bacterium
CCAAAGAGCGGGCCCTGCTGGGCGTTACCTCGACCTCATATTCGGAGCCCATAGTGGCTCGGATCGCATGGCAGGCTGATTCGTTCCTGGAAGCAACGAGAATGGCCTTCATTTCTGCTCCTTGTGCACATCAACGCCGAGAAAAGCCACATTAGTTGGTATTGGTCTCAAAACCCCCCCTGCTTTTAACCATTGCCTCAAATGTTGAAAATGTTCAACAGAAAAACGGAATCGAGAGTTCTTATCTTAGAGAAAAACGGAATCGAGAGTTCCCACTCTAGAAACAGCTCATCATTTCAAATGGTTATACTGTTTCAGTGTGCGTCTGGAGAACCATAGGCTCCTTTCTGCCTAGAAAAACCGGAACCCAGAATTCTTAACGAAATGTCTTGTTAGATCGACAAACCTTTAAATATCAATATATTATGATTCTGGCACGATTGGTGCGACTTAGGCAGGAGGCGGAACACAGACCGTCACAACCATAACATTCTCCAAGGACATGAAGAGCAACAACCAAACAGGCAATGAACTGACTCCCGTCAGGGGCATTTTGATCGCTGTAGACTGGGATGAAAACGGCAACACTCTGGCCGCAGCTGTGTTTGATCGACATGAGGAAGATTACTTGGTCCACCTCGACGCCAAGGGCAAAGAATTGATGGGCCTCATAAGACAAGAGGTGGAGGTTATTGGCGTGGTCAGGGAAACATCCAAAGGCCGGAAGACGATCACCGTAAAAAGCTATGCGCTGAAAATGAATAGTGACTGGTGACCAAACATCCGGTCCAGATCAGTTTGAGACACTAGATTGTATAATTAGGGCCCTGATGAAATCGATCGCTCGAGTGATTTGCACGACACTTATTTTTCTAGCAATGGCCACACCGACCAGCGCAGGCGGGAAAATGTTGGTTGGTTGGCTGGAAAAGGCTCGAATCTCTCCTGGCAATCTTTTGGTTCGTGCCAAGCTCGATACGGGGGCAAAAACGTGCTCCCTTGGAGTCCACAGCTTCGCTGAGTTTACACGCCATGGGGAGCCGTGGGTGCGGTTTGATGTGAAGAACAAATACGGAGATAAAATAACTTTGGAGAAGAAGGTGCAACGTGTGGTGCGCATCAAGCGTCATGGGGGAGAGCTTCAAAACCGTCCGGTCGTTCTTCTTGGAATATGTTTAGGCTATCTTTATAAGGAGATTGAAGTCAACCTGGTGGACCGCACCGATTTTAATTATCCGATGTTAATCGGTCGAAGTTTTATGGCAGGCAGTTTCATCGTAGATCCTTCCGCCAAGTTCACCTCACCACCAAGCTGCACGGAGAGCCAGTAGCCTTGAACAAAGTTCAGCTTTACTTGTTAACACTTGGTTTAACAATCGCTGGCCTGACACTCTTTTGTTACAAGGCCTTTGTGTTGAAGTTTCCCCTGACCCCGGAGACTCATTCCCGTGTGTGGAATGTGGAAGCCCGAGTGACCTTTGTTGGCCGCAATGAACCGATCAAGGTCTCACTGCACGTGCCTGACAACTCGAGGTGGTTTGCCATTGTGGACGAGAATTTCATTTCGAGGGGCTACGGCCTGGCCACCATCAAGACCAGATACTACGGTAACCGGAAGGCTGTTTGGTCAAAACGGGAGGCCACAGGCCGCCAGAGCCTGTTTTACCGCTGTGTGGTACGGAGGGGCTACCTGGCAGAACCATCAGCCCCACCAAGTCCGCCTGAAGCAGAGTACCCTATATTTGAGGGAGCTCACCTGGCCGCTGCTGAATCGGTGATCGCCGAGATTCGAGAACAGTCAGCTGACATGGATAGTCTGGTAGCAGAACTCATGAACCGTCTCAACAAATACCAGCCGGATGAAAACCTCACTTTATTGCTGGGTAAGGAGCCCTCTCTTTTGAAGAAGGTTGAAATAGCGTCAGGGATTTTGGCCCATGGGGGCGTTCCCGCACGAGTTGTTCAGGGTATCCAGCTTGAGGAGCAAAATCGAAGTGCCCCACTGATACAATGGCTGGAGGTCTATGACGGAAAACTCTGGAGACCCTATAATGCTGTTAGCGGACAAGGGGATATTCCCGATAACTACATGCCATGGTGGAGGGGTCCCTGTCCGATGGGCCAGTTAAAGGGTGGGGATAAGCTGCAGACAGAGCTCGCTATAAGCGCTAATCAAGAAGCTGCGATTACTGCAGCCCTTGAACGTGCAGGATTTGCCAACCCACTTCTGATGTCTTTTTCTCTCTTCAGCCTACCTATCCGAACGCAGGCGGTATACCGCGTATTGCTGTTGGTTCCGGTGGGTGCTTTTCTCCTGGTGGTTTTTCGCAATGTCATAGGTGTAAAAACATTCGGCACTTTTATGCCCATACTCATCGCACTTGCCTTCCGCGAGACTGAACTACTGTGGGGTATTGCCCTTTTCAGCTCGCTGGTGGGTCTTGGCCTGGCCATTCGGTTTCAGTTGGAACGTCTTAAGTTGCTGCTGGTGCCCCGTTTAGCATCGGTCCTCATTGTGGTCGTCCTTTTGATGGCCGCCCTCAGCGTGTTAACACACAAGCTCGGCCTGGAGCGAGGCCTTTCTGTGGCCCTATTCCCTATGGTGATCCTGACCATGACCATTGAAAGAATGTCCATTGTCTGGGAAGAACAGGGCTCCAAGGAAGGGCTTCAGCAGGCATTGGGCAGCCTGTTCGTTGCGGCCTGTGCCTATCTCATCATCACAGTCAGCTACGTAGAACACCTCGTGTTCGTATTTCCCGAATTACTCTTTCTCTTGCTTGCAGGAACACTTCTGCTGGGACGCTATACAGGCTATCGCCTTTTAGAACTATTTCGTTTTAAGGCCTTGATCAAACAGAACCCGTGATGTTGGAATTAGCCAGAAAACTGGGGGAAATAGGTGTCTTGGGCCTGAACCGGCGCAATGCCGATTACACGCTAAGATATAATCAGCGCCGCTTATACCCCTTGGTGGATGACAAACTGCGCACGAAACAACTTGCACAAGAGGCCGGAATGGCTGTGCCTGAACT
>JASFPF010000299.1:0-3035 GCA_050116135.1 Deltaproteobacteria bacterium
CGCCTTGGAAGATGAAACAAAGCCGCCGCTTTCCTATGTTGATCAGACGCTTTCCAAGGTCAAAAACGTTGTAGCGCTTGCTGGCGGAAAAGTTGTGTCAACACAGCGTGCAAAGGACAGCGGCCAGCCGTTATCCATTCGTGCAGAGATCCCAGCCGAACATTACAACTCGTTTTGTGAAGCACTGAGAAAGCTGGGTAACCTCTCGTCTGCCCACCCATCCCTACCCGAAACAGACCAAGAGGTGGTTCAGGTTCACGTCCGGCTTGTATCCAAGTAAACCTGTCTGAAGTTCCATAGTCCTTCCCGTCCGTGTCTATCAGCGGATATTTTTTGAGAAGGGATCAACATTTTGGGAACTTTCTTGTCTGCTGCCTGTCTAATGACATCAAAGGCCCAAAAAACAGACAGCAGGAGGTAAGAGAAATGACACACAAAATGAAACTACTGACCTTGATGACCGTGGCCATGTTCGTGGCTGTCGCGCATACAGTGCACGCACAACCAAAAGAACATGCCGACAGAACATTATCACCCTATTTTTTAGTCCAAAGCGATGACCCTGAAGTGGACAGAATGCCTCTAAAATCAACATCCGTGAACGTCGATGTGTCTGGTGTCATCGCTGATGTCACGGTGACACAGGTCTATCAGAACCAAGGCAGCAAGCCGCTGGAAGCCATCTATGTCTTTCCAGCCTCTACCAGGGTGGCTGTTTATGGGATGAAGATGACCATTGGTGAGCGAACCATCACAGCACAGATTCGAAAGCGCGAAGACGCACGACGCGAATACCAAGAGGCAAAACAGGCAGGTCAAAGCGCGTCGCTCTTGGAGCAGCACAGGCCCAATGTGTTTCAGATGAACGTGGCCAACATCTTACCATCAGATGTGATCACGGTGGCGCTCAAATACACCGAGTTGCTGATTCCGACTGACGCTGTTTATGAGTTCGTGTATCCGACCGTTGTGGGACCACGTTACTCGAACCAGCGGGCGGCTGAAGCAGGCCCATCAGAGCAGTGGATAGAAAACCCATATCTCCACGAGGGTCAGGCGTCATCGTACACCTTCAACATGACCGTAAGCGTGTCGGCAGGCCTTCCAATCCAAGACGTCGTCTGCTCCTCCCATAAGGTGAACATCAACTATGAGGGGCCTACCTTCGCTTCAGTAGCCCTTGATCCCTCAGAAGAATACGGGGGCAACCGCGATTTCTTGCTGAAATACCGGCTCGCCGGCGGAAAGATCCAAACAGGCCTGCTCCTTTTCGAAGGAGAGGAAGAGAATTTTTTCCTGCTCATGGTGCAACCCCCCAGTCGGGTCAGCGCGCGCCAGATACCGCCTCGCGAGTATATCTTCATTGTTGACGTGTCTGGCTCCATGCACGGCTTCCCCTTGGACATATCCAAGAAGCTTTTCAAAGACTTGATCGGAAACCTTCGTCCGTTCGACCGGTTCAACGTGCTCCTGTTTGCCGGGGGTTCATCTGTCATGTCAGAACAATCTTTGCCCGCTACCCTGGAAAACATCTCCCACGCCATCAACTTGATTGAGCAGCAGCGGGGCGGAGGCGGTACGGAACTCTTACTAGCCCTTCAAAGGGCTCTTTCAATACCGAGAACCGAAGGATACTCTCGCAGTGTGGTCATTGCCACGGACGGCTATGTCTCTGTGGAAGAAGCGGCCTTTGACCTGATACGTAATAATCTTGGCCATGCCAACATGTTTGCCTTCGGCATCGGATCAAGCGTCAACCGCTATATCATCGAGGGTATGGCGAGGGTCGGCATGGGGGATCCCTTTGTTATCACCAAGCCTGAAGAGGCACCAGAAAAGGCGAAAAGATTCAGAGAACTCATTGAGTCACCGGTCTTGACAGACATCGAGATCGACTTCGGTGACTTTGATGTCTACGAAGTAGAGCCACCCAGTGTGCCCGATGTGCTGGCTGATCGCCCGGTCATTGTATTCGGCAAATGGCGTGGCAGGCCCAAAGGAAGTATCTCCATTAAAGGCATCACTGGTGAGCGTCCCTTTCGGACAAAGGTCAACGTGTCTAGTGAAAAACCCTTGGAAACCAACTCGCCTCTACGCTTCCTATGGGCACGACACCGGATAGCGGTCCTGTCTGATTATAACAACCTCAGGCCGCAGGGTGAACGGGTAACGGAGGTGACCAACTTGGGGCTAGCATACAACCTGTTGACCTCGTATACATCCTTTGTGGCCGTCGACACCCATGTTCGGCTGCACGATGGCCATGCCGTAACTGTGAAACAGGCCCTTCCACTGCCCCAAGGGGTATCGGATTATGCGTTGGGGCGACGCTCTTTTCTAAAAAAGACAGGTCCTTTGCCTGTTCCATCTTTTTCTGAAATTGCCGGAAAAAGTGGGACGATGGCACTTTCTCTTGAATCGAAGGATGAAGGCTTCGTTGATAAATCCGAGCCCGCCACCCCGTCTTCTCGGGTGATGTGCATCGAGCTAGGAAAAGTTTCTGTTACAGATGGCTTGTCAGAAAATTTTGTTAAAGCATTACTCAACAAACATATCCCCTCCATCAACTTGTGTTGCGAACACACATCAGGGGACAGATCTGCATCAAGAGGCGAGCTGGTTTTTACATTGGTCGTTGACCCAACAGGCAACGTGACAATTGTAAAACCAAATACGAGCAAGATAAAAGACACGGCGCTTGAGCAGTGCATGGTGCAAAAGCTAAAACAGTTGTCCTTTCCAGCGCCCAAAGGGGCTAAGAACGCCGTGGTGAAAGTCACCTTTGTCCTGAAGTGATGTCAAACTCAGCAGGCCCCGCAAGTACAGTGTCAGTAATCAGAGGTCAGGCGAGCGGGGCCTGTCGGATTTTTAAAGGGAAACCTAAGGGAGGCTCGTGAAGAAATTGCTTAGCAGTTGCTCACCTGTTAGGGATTGACATTGGTGGGCGAACCAAGCTAAGTGGCAGGAAATGTCTTGTGAAGTAATGATTGGTGGTCGGTTCTAAGGACAAGTGGCCATGACAGGTAAGTATTGCC
>JASFPF010000300.1:0-3029 GCA_050116135.1 Deltaproteobacteria bacterium
CGGTGGTAAATATTCCAGATACGGTAGGCTATGCCGTGCCTCATCAGTTTGGCAAGCTCATCGCCCGCCTGAAAGGAACCGTTCCCAACATCGATCAAGTCGTGCTCAGTGTTCACTGCCACAACGACCTAGGTCTGGCCACGGCGAATACTCTGGCTGCCATAGAAAATGGGGCCAGACAAGTGGAGTGCACGATGAACGGCCTTGGAGAAAGGGCGGGTAACGCGTCCCTGGAGGAGATTGTCATGACCATTAAGACGCGACAAGACTATTTCAAATTCCGAACCTCAGTGAACACGAGAGAAATGATGAGAACCAGCAAACTCGTGAGCCGCCTTATGGGCATGCCGGTTCAGGCCAACAAGGCCATCGTTGGCGCCAATGCCTTTGCCCACTCTTCCGGGGTTCACCAAGATGGCATCCTCAAAGACCGTGCCACCTATGAGATCATACGTCCCGAGGACTTGGGGATCACCGAACACGCGATGATCCTGACGGCAAGATCGGGCAGGCATGCCTTGAGGGATAAAACAACGAAGATGGGTTATGATCTCAATGAAGAGGAGTTTGGAGGGGTGTACGAGCGCTTTCTGTCCGTTGCCGACAAGAAAAAACAGGTTTACGATGAAGATGTGGACATCATCGTGCAGGACGTCATATTTGCCAACCTGGCCGTCAGCAAGCTTTACAGCCTTGAATCTTACAAAGTACACACCGGTAACAGCGAGGCTCCGGAGGCCAGGGTAAGGGTCCGCAGGGGAGAAGTCATTTTAGAGGCTAGCGCCGAGGGGAGCGGACCCATCGACGCGATTTTTAGGGCCATTGACAAAATCGCAGGGGCTTTCCACAAGCTGGAGGATTTTCAGGTCAAGGCAGTGACGGAGACCAAAGAGGCCATCGGCGAAGCCACGGTGCGAGTCTCCCGCGAGGGACAGCGTGCCTTGGGGCGGGGGTCCAGCACAGATATTCTGAAGGCAAGTGCCAAGGCTTACGTGGAGGCCGTCAACCGGATTTACTATTTGTTGGAGCATCATTCGCAGGTTTGTGTGCCTGACAATGGGTCTGCTGTTCCAGGGATTCCCACGGCTCATAACACCGCATAATATCTCGTCACAGGGGGTTTTCCCATGCCGGAAGGCCCCTTGTGGCTGTTCTTTCTGCTGAAGTCATTTCCATCCCACCCACTGGGCTGTTACGTTTTTCCAATTGATAAATTCCATATCCCTGAGTATATAAAGACCTTCGACCGCAAGGCGGTGTGACCTTTGTAGATATGCTTGCTAACCCCGCAGTCCCGATGAATCGGTAGGGGCAATGCGCTCGTTTTTGCGGTTCAGGCTGCTAACGCTTGTTGACAAGGTGTTATCAGAGCAGCTTGTCTCTTTCCCAATAAGCATGAGGAAGCCCATTGTGAAAAAGGCAAATCGGTTTGTGCCTTTGGCTGTTGCCGCCCTGGTTTTGGGCTTGGCAACGCAAAGTCTCGGCACGCAGCAGTCCGAGATTGTTGAGAAGATGAACGGCTACGGGGGTGTCAACTGGTCCCAGGGAATCATCTATGCGAAAGGAAGCGGGAGGGTTCACGAAGAGGTTTGCAAGGCAGAGCAAAACCCATCTACGGCCAAAAAGGCAGAAAAAGACGCCTATGCCAACCTTTTCAGGACAGTGAAAGAGGTGAGGATCGATTCGTCTGCACGAGTCAAGGATTTGGTGGAAAAGAGCGACATGATTCGGGTCCAACTCCAGGGCATGGTCAAAGGGGCTCAGACGGTCAAAAGGGAATATCTCTCCGATGGAACGGTCGACGTGACCCTGGCGTTGAAACTTACGGGCGGTCTTGCCCAGCTTGCACTTCCTGAGTATGTCAGACATGTCCAAGACATCACGCCCATTTCCGGGGGACCATCAGGAGGCAATAAGCCTGAGAACGAACCACAGCCATCCCCCTCCACTGTGTACACTGGGCTCGTGCTCGATGCTCGTGGCCTTCAGGGCCAGCCAGCCATGGCCCCCATGATTGTGGACGAGAATGGTCGGGAAATATATGGATCGGCCTATGTGAGCCGGGAATTCGCTGTGCAACACGGGATGGCGGCATATGACAGGGACCTGAAAACCGCTCAGAATAACCCGAGAGTGTCCGATCAGCCTTTAGCCGTGCGGGCATTGAGGACAGTAGGGCCTGGCGGATGCAATTTTGTCATCAGCAATGCAGATGCCTGGAAGATTCAAAACGCTTCTGAAAACCTCCTTTTTTTAAAGAAATGCAGGGTCATCATCGTCTTGGATTGATCCACCGGGAAGGGTGATCAGGGCGTGACACCAGCATTCTCATTGCGGAGGGAAACGCGGCAAGATGGACAGCAGCTTATTGATATGAGGGACGGAACATGATCCATTTCAGGAAACCATGCTTTTTGATAGTCTTTTTCCTCGTGGGGCAGGTGTGGGGATTTAGTGGGGTGGCTTGGGGCCAACAGGGCGAACAAACAGCGACGCTGGAGGTCATCGGCAGGGGAAGAATTTACCGTGACAACGTGGCTAAGGCCAGAGACGAGGCGATTACAGATGGCCTATGGAGCGCCGTGGAACAGGGCGTTGGGCTTCTCATCTCGTCAGAAGCGGTGGTTGATCACTTCCAACTCTTGAGCGATCGCGTCTATTCCCAGGGCGAAGAATTGATCCATGATTACAAGGTGCTTACGGAATCTAAGTCCGGCCTATATTATCGGTTGGTAGTGCAAGTGACGCTGTCGATGGGCGCCCTGCGGGACAAACTGCAGGAGATCGGTATCCTAATGGCGCACAAGGAGATGCCAAGTCTTTTGTTCTTATTATCGGAGCAGAATATCGATCCAGTCGCCCCCCGATACTCTTGGGCACGGAGTTCCTTTGGCGGTTTACCATTGGCCGTCGAAGATACCCTTTCGAGTTACTTCCGTGAGAAGGGTTTTTTCATCGTGAAACCGGAAACGCTGGGGGCCCTAGCCAATGACCTTGGGCCTGAGCATGGGGATTCAGAACTGAGCGAT
>JASFPF010000301.1:0-3000 GCA_050116135.1 Deltaproteobacteria bacterium
AGATGAGATATGAACTTAGAAAAAACTCTCCATTTTGTTTACCCTCCGGGAAAGCCGATGATACGGCATCTGCTGCGTTGTCAAGGATTCGGCGTAGACGACTACAGCCAAACCCTTGACGCCTTGCAGCTGCGGCATCCTCAACTTTCGCTCAATTAGGGTTCTATTCTATAGACAATGCATCATATCAAGACGGATGGAGGCTTTCCACAAGCCCTTCTACCTCGCCAACGTGGTCTAGGGCAGCCTTAAGCGATCTTTGCATGGAGGCAAATTGTTCCACCAACTGGTCCTTGGCCACGCGTTCATTTTCCATGAGCCCCTTCATGTCCAGCAAGCTCCCTGTAAAGGCCCTCGTCCGATCTATGAGCGCCTCATATAACCTGCCGGACATGGCCTCAGCAAGCTTGAAGAAATACTGATACTTCAGGTTTTCTTTGTAGTCCGTGAAATGCGCTGTGATGGATTCCCGCATCTCTTCCTTCATGCGGCGCACGCTGTTTTCGAGGGAACGGATGGCACTGTCTGGTTTTTCCGATACCGGTTTCTTTAACCACTTTCTTACCGTTTTCAATGTACCGTAAAACCCCAACCTCAGGATGGCCTCGGTCTTGATGCGGGCCGAGTATTGCATCGTGCTGCTCAGATGTGGAAGGCTCAGCCGAGCATCACTCTTCACCGAAGCGACTTCAGGCGCTCGAACCGCCCTAAATGGGTGTTCTGGGATATTGATGCCAAGTCCATGAACGGTCCGCCGGTGCTGATCCACGGCGTCCTTGATCATCAAACTGTAGGGCCCGGACACCTGGTCAAACACGCCTTCTATCCTTTCTTCCTGGTCACGGACGAAATTCACGAGCTTGGGGTTGATGGATTCTGCGATGAAACGGTTGGCCGCCTGCTGCAAGGCCTGAAAGATACGGTACAACGTGGGCAGAAATCCTGAAGCCCCCAGGTCCTTTTCGTAGTCTGTAACGGACAGGTTATAGGCGTCAATAAAATGGATCATGTCTTGAACGATTTCCCCGTACTGGAGATCAAAAAAGCGGTCAACGTCTGTTGCCAAGTCCCGTTTTAATTTGCCGGTTGTGCCCTCCAACGTATCCTTGATCATCACGGTGACCTGCTCAGAGGCCTCTCGCCTCGCATCCATCTCGACAAAGGCTTCCCGGACCTTCCCGGCATCCCTTGAGAGTAATTCTTGATTGATCTGGACCCAGTCTCGCATGCCGGATGAGACGTTAGCGATGCGCTCCACGTTTGCTTCCAAGAGTAATGAGAGGCGATCCAGAGATATCTTCTGAATGGCTGCTTTCAGAAACCTCTCCGTTTGCTGGTCTGAAAAGGCCACCATGTCAGTCTCTTGCCGCCACTGTTCCAGCCGGAGGCGGTCTTTCCTGGAAAGGGCGGCCGGTTCCTTGGCGTCAAGGGCCTTGAAGAGGTTGTACAGGGCGGAAAAGACAAACACACGAGGGGAAGGAAAAACCATATCGACTTCTCCTTCCACTCGGCTCACAAGGGCCTTGAGATCGGCAAGGCTTTCGTGCTCACTGAAGTCAGAGTTTAGGACGAACAGAAAGTTCTTTGCTAACCCCATCTTCTTGATCAAGGTCAGAAACTTGATGTCAGCCTGCCGCACGCCTGTTCGGCTGCTCAATACATAGATGATGAGGTGAGTTTGGATGAGGTAATCCTGAATCATGGCCAGGTGCAAAGGGTTGGGCGAATCACTGCCTTGACAATCAGCGATTTCAAGATTTTCTCCAAAGCCTTCAGGGGCCTCAAGGGTCAATTGGACATCTTTCAAATAGACGGCCAGGGACTCATCACCGACAAACTCCTTTTGTTTGTGAAGGTCATCCGATTCAAAGATATGAATCACTGGCTCAAAGGAGACCAAGTCCTTGACGCGATCGTATCCTTTCAAATACTCGGTGAGGAGAACGCTATTGGGATCCCGGGCATCGTCTGAAATGAGCTGCTCCGTGTTCAACTTCGAAAGGTCCTGTTGGAGCTGCTGACGATCTTCTTCACGATTGATGTTGAAATCGCGCCCAGAACCATCTGAGGGTGTGGAAGAAAAAAGGATCAATGCCTGGTTCATTTCAGCGTTTATCTCGTCCCAGGTCTTGAACGCGAGCTTGGCCTTCAAATCATGGCCAGGGCGCACCTTGGTAATGATGGAGGTCACAACGCCTGCACCCCTCTTGACATAATCTCCCCCAAAGAGGGCATTGGTCAGGGTACTTTTGCCGGACTTTATGGAACCAACCACCGCCACCCGAATCGTCTCCTCGGCTAATTGCCTTTCAATACGAGCCGTGGTTTCCTTCCAGGCATTGATGGGCTGTGAGGAGAGACCGTCTATGGACAGGGCGTCCTGAATGATGTGGCGAACATCCCGATTGATATCCAGCAGCTTGTTCTTGATCTGGTTATAGGCTTCCACGACTCTTCACAGGGTGAGGCTAGACCGCGCCAAGAAAAAGGGATGATGCATAGGCCATCATCCCTTGAGGTCCTGAAGATTGCGCACTCGCGTCACTATCTTAATAGGGATGCATGCGAAAAAAATCGATGTTGTTCAATGCCGTTGGCAAAACGCTTTTGACGAATTCGTGAACAAAACATATATAAAACGCTCCCGCCTGTCAATCTCTGTCATTGGAGCGTTGAAGCCACAGCGACTGTCCGCTCTGCAAACATGTGGGTATATCCACTCATTTCGTTATCATACCAGCCATAGACCACCACCTTCGACACAGGAATGTCAATGGTGGTCGTGGCAAGGCACGCCCCAACTTCGTCCGTATAGCCCTTAAGCTGGGTCAGATCGAAAGAAATCGTGGCCGTGTGAGTTTGGGTCTCGTGGCCTTCGATGACGGCGGTCGCCAAGGGGTGCCCCACTATGTCCATAGATACGTTTTGCTCGTCTGAAAACAGGAGATAACCTTTTTTGTCTCTCTTGGCAGCATCTTGATAGATCTGATTGATCAGGTC